>JAIPGO010000144.1 GCA_021736135.1 Candidatus Cloacimonadota bacterium | reverse complement strand
ATTAATTCATACAAGAACTCTCCCTCAAAACTTTTTAACTCTAATCTGCTTAAATGATTAGCGTGCTCTTTCATCATGCCTCCTGGTGCTTTATTAATAAGATAATCAACCCCAGGGGACATATGTCACTATTTCAGCATAACCATTTTACCGCTAAACACTCGTTCACCAGTGGTCAGGCGATAGAAATAAACTCCATTAGCCTGCATATTACCCCTTTCATCACTGCCATTCCAGATATACTGATGATCTCCGCTGTTGAGTTCATCTCTGAAGCTGCGCACTCTCTGTCCCTTGCTGTTGAATATATCCAGTGTCACCAGAGCAGAAGCACTCAGTTCAAAACTGAGAGTTACTGAAGGATTGAAGGGATTGGGATAGCAGTTCACGATATTAATGCCACTGATTTCATCTACTTCGATTCCCGTATTAACGGCATGCATCACAAAAGGATCCCAACCGTCACCGATTACCATATCAGCAATAAATTCCAGGGTCTCGGTAACATCAAGAATAAGATCACTGCTGGCATCATAATACTTTAAAGTGAGTATTTCTCCGGCTGTGGCATCACTATAGATCATGGGCATAAAAGCGATATGACCAAAGGGCACCGTAAAATCTACCACGTTTCCTCTGTCTGAACTTGCCACTCCACGGCATTCTTCCCCATAAAATATTCCCAGCCAGTCATTTACGTCATCGCAAGAAACACCATTAATTTCCACGACACCCCAAATGCTGCCATTATATTCATAATCATGAGGATTAACATCCCAGTCCGGCACTACGACCCTGGCTGGTGTTTCTTCGATGATGTCAACAGCTGTGACGGGAGCGGGATAATTGAATTGTGTAACGCTATTCATATCAAGCATATACCCGGCAAGTGGCATCATATTATTCAATGTGCCAAACCAGCCCATCCCGGCATAATAAGTGGCATACTGCGTTTGACTCTTAATGTAACCGCCGGCACCGTTCAATCCTTCTAAAGCATAAGAAGTAGCTTCGGGTAACTGGGGAGCATAGGATATCCAGTTCCAGCCCTGAGCCAGGTTATAGACGTTTTCCGTAAGATCAACCGGAATGCCTGTGTATTCCCAGGTAGTGTTATTGGCAACGTCAAGTTTATAGAAAGAGGTGTTGTTAAAGTTATTGAGAGTGCCAAACCACCCCATACCCGCATAATAGGTGGCATACTGGGTTTGACTCTTGATATAAGAGGCATCTCCGCTGATAGAAGAGAGTATGCTGTTTACACTCATATCTTCCCCTATAACATTCAATGAAATCCAGTTCCATCCCGGAACCATATCTTTGCTGATATCCACTGTATTTATCGTGGAGGCATGAAACACGAAAGGATCCATACCATTGCCAACCGTCATATCCGCAGTGAATTCCATTGATTCAGCTACATTATAGATGCTCTCGGTGGCAGCATCAAAATAATAGAAATCGAGTATTTCTCCTCCGGTTTCATTGCTGAAGATCATCGGCATAAAAGCTATATGACCAAAAGGAGTTGTATAATCAATGATCGATCCATTTGCCAGACTGGCAACTCCCCGGCATTCATCACCCACAAAGCAGCCCAGCATACCAGAAGTAACTGTAACGGGTACATCATCGAGTTCTACACGTCCCCAGATGCTGCCGTTATATTCAAAGGCATTAGGATTCACTGTCCAGTCAGGATACTGGAAACTCTGGATAGTGATTTCCCCGCTTATCAGACTGGTGGGCAGGAGAAAATTGGAATTATATCTGAAATCACTGATGACCATAGGTGAAATCCCGGGATTATCAGCAATAAAAGTAAGGTCGCAAAGTGAGCCGGCACCTGCCAGCGGCATTACGTTAGCATAAGCAACTGTGACAATTCCCGGTTGTGATTCATTGGCGAGCAGATTACCGGGATTAGGTACTTCACCCATAGCATAGCTGTCAAAACTGAGTAATGTATTATCGAAAGTCAGATTGAACTGGAATGATATAGCACCCATATCCGTGGTCAATTCTGAAGTATTTACGCTGATGGTTACCGGATTGCCTGTTATGCCCGTGGCTGATCCGGCAGTTATGATCACATCTGCATAAGGATTATATACATCTACAAAAACCGATCCGGGTTCTACATTGTTTATCGGATAAGTATTATAACGAAAATCGGTAATATCCAGATCTGAGGTACCGGGATTAATTGCGGCAAAGTTCAGATGAACCAGAAAACCCGCACCAGATATAGGCATGGCATTAGCATAACCTACTTCGATCTCACCTGGTGTGCCTTCATAAGCAAGGATATTACCGGTGAAATCACCCGCTGTATAACCTTCATAACTTAACACAGATTCATCATAAAAAAGAGAAAACTGATATGATATCAGGTTCCATTCTGCTAAAAGCTCGGTCGTGGATATATCTATGGTAAAAGTATCCCCATCGTATACCAGCGCACTGCTCACAGTTATCACAACATCTTCAAGCTGTTCAATTATGGGGTTATAAATACTGAAATATCCGTCACTGTAATCATAAACCGAATTATCTGAACTATCTACTACTTTAATCCGGTAAAGATCACCCGTGGCGAAATACGCTGGAATGACCCAGTTAAAACTGCCATCGTCAGGTGTCTGACTGCTTAAAACCGTGTCCAGTCCATTACCGTCATAGAGCATTATCTGCACATCACTACCGGTGTCTTCGGATTCCCAGGTAATATTTACCGTATCACCCAGACCGAAAGATTCACCTCCATTGGGAGTTAGTACGGTTATCACAGGCACTAAAGCCGGCTGCAGGTTAAAGATGGCAGCATGCTCCAGATTATAACTATGGCTGCCCGGAGTCATGTCATCCAGAAAAAAATAGCCATTATAACTACCACTCCAGCCCCAGTTCAAATGAAAATAATCTGTTCCCTGGTAGCCATCAATATTAAAGGCATGCCCGCTGCTGTAGTTCTGACCCCGGTAGTATACTGGTCTGCTGTTATCCAGTTCCGTGCGCAGCATACTGTTCCAGTTGGTTGTGGTATAATCATCTTTCCAGAGCAACTGGGCTGTATTCTGATACTGGAAATAATTGACCAGAGCATCCAGAGCATCATCACTATATGCTCCTGAACCGTCCGGACTGTAATCCATATCTACTGATACTCCCAGATGATAAAGCAGTGTAGCCACGGAAGTGTTGCTGCTGTTAACATTATTCGGCATTGCTGCCCAGTTATAAGTCGTCGTTCCAAAATTAGCCGACTGTGTTCCATATTCAGGATGATAATAGCTATGTGAACCAACTCCTGTTTCCGGATATCCCCAGTACTTCATTACTTGAGCCATTGCTGTTGCCACACATCCCGCCCAGACATGTCCTGCTGGACCATTGGGGTCTGCCGGGCATAAGGCATTGAAATACTGTCCCTGGTCCCAGTTCGTTGTCAGCAGCGGCGAGACGTCCCGGAGATCTCTTTCCGGATTAAATTCTTCTGCCAGCAGTCTTTCCCATTCTGCTTCCACGGCGCTGTCGGCAATTTCTCCGGTAGCTCTGCTGGCTGCGATTTCAGCTTTCTGCCAGTTCATCAGCATTTCCATCTGCGGTGGCAGATCATTCAGGGAAAAGCTGCCCGTTGCGCTATAACCGAAAACCGGTACAGCTACATCATCGGCTGCTATGATCACAAATCCGCTGGTAAAGTTCACTCCATAGAGCACTGTTTGCCCTGCTTCTTCAATTTCAGTTATTTGCAATACATCTGAACTAAGACCAGTACGTTCCAGAAACCAGCGTTCTGCCGCCTGACCGACGGTTTCTGAACTGATAAAATTCGCAGTAAGCTGCATTACGGTCAATAGCAATACAATTAGCAAGATTCTTTTCATAACATATCCTCCAGGGTTTTATTATTCTCTATACCATATTATAATCTACTATCTCATTAAGTCAATTCTTTTCACATCTTTCCACTAATCCGCACATATTTTTATCCAGTCGTTTTCGATCGTGTTTAGCCGTGTCAGCCCGTGTTTGACTTTTCTAACCAATCCAGCTTCTAAGCTGTCTGCTCAGAAAAAACTGTCTTCAAGTCTCTGAAATTATTGACAGATTTGACGACGCTTCAAAGCTGTAATAAAATAAAATTACTGGAGGATAGATAAAATGAAGAAAATTCTCTTTATATTGTTTTTAGTTACCCTTGCTTTCCTGAATGCCGATATCATAATAAATGAAAGCTTCAATAACACTACTATGCCTGCTGGCTGGACTCAGGTCCACGAAGAGGGAAACGTTTCCTGGATGACTTATGCCGGTGGCCATAACGGCAATCCGGCTGCTCCTCATTCCGGTACTCGCAATGCTTATATTTTTGCCGAAACGTCAACTACCAAGCTGGTTACTCCGATGCTGAATATCGGGGGCTCTACTTCGGGCACTCTTTCTTTTTATTATGCCCATGCCGCCTGGGCAGGCTCACAGGATATCCTGCGTATTTATTATAAAACCGAGCCTGATGATGACTGGAATCTGATCGGCACTTACGCGAATAATATTACCACCTGGCAATATGTATCGATCAACCTGTCCGGAGAGTCCAGCTCCTATTTCATCGCTTTTGAAGCCGAATGCCACTGGGGGCATGGAGTGGTTCTGGATGATGTGCTCATCCAGGGCGATCCCAGTCCCGTTGGTGTGGTAGAAGGTCATGTATATAGTGCTGCCGGTATCCCGCTGACCGGTGCCACGGTGCTTATTGAAGACGTGAGCATGAGTGCATTATCACAACCCGGCGGTTTTTACCAGATACTTGCCGTGCCGCAGGGAACACATTCCTTCTTTGCTTCGCTTACCGGTTATGGTTTTGATATGACAGAAGCCCTGGTGGAATCCGGCGTTACAACCACCATTGATTTTCATCTTCAGGAATACGTGGAAGTGATTGTTTCCGGAACGGTTCTTTCTACTGATGGCGGAACACCTATCCAGGGAGCATTAGTGGAACTGGAAGGTTTTGCCGATTATGAAGCGCTTACTGCCGCTAACGGGCAGTTCATTATACCGGGAGTTTACAGTGATAACACTTATGAGGTTACCATCTCCAAACCTACATTCAATCCTTATAATGGTGAAATCACTTTACTCCAGAGCAATTATAATCTTGGGGAGATAAGCCTTATTGCTCCCATTGACATCACCGGCTGGGTTAATACCACAGCAACTCCTGGAACCGGTCTTTCCGGAGCAACAGTCGTTCTCAGTGGTTATGAAGTGCACACAGTACAGACTGCTGCCAACGGGCAGTTTATCATTCCCGCAGTCTATGCTAATGAAAATTATACGATTAATGTATCTTATGCTAATCATAATCCATACCAGTCCGTAGTAAATGTGGACGAAGATGATATTGATCTAAATACAATAACTCTCATTTCTCCCGTCAGCCTTACAGGGCATATCGTCTCTACAAATAATCCTGAAGCAGGAATCACTGGAGCGAATGTCAGTCTCACAGGTTATGCAACTCATTCCACAGTAACCGATTCTCTGGGTGATTTCTTCATAGAAGGTATCTATGCTAATGAAAATTATGTAATAAATGTAACCTACCCCAACCATAACACATATCATGCCAATGTCAATATTGACCAGATCAATGTAGATCTGGGAACTATAGCCATAATCGGTCCGGTTACCGTCTCGGGATATGTATACGGTTCAGACAGCCAGACCCTGGGAATTAGCGGAGCAGATGTTGATCTTTCCGGTTATGCTAACCATTCCACTACTACAGATTCCATAGGCTATTTTGCTTTCACGGGAGTTTTTGCCAATGAGGATTATGATATCAGCGTTGAGGCAACAGGTTATTCTCCCTACGAAAATGCCTTCGAATTGGGAAGTATTGATCTGGTTCTGGCTGATATTATTGTTGCGGAATTAACGGTTCCTGCCGGTAATGTGCATGCTGAGATATCAGATAACTCCACCACTGTCACCTGGAACCAGCCAGGTAACGGCATTTATGAATTCCGCTATGATGACGGAGTCCCCCAGGATGAACTGGGTCTTAACGGTCCCCGTGCAATCATGGGTGCTCGATATGACAATAATGCCGTGATCACCCAGGTGAAATGGTATCTTACAAGTGCACATAGTCATAACTCCACAAAAGTATATATTTTTGGATTAAATAATAACGGTACACCTAATTCCGGTAATCTGCTCTATCAATCAAGCAATATCACGGGTAATTATAACAATCAGTGGCGAACACATATATTACCTACACCAGTAGTGGCACCAAATGGCTTTCTCGTGGGCATCTGCACCCCCAATCAGTGGACGGATGTAGCGATGGATGATGGAGATAACGAACCCTGGGTATTCCATTCAGGAACCTATTATTCAACTTCTGATTACCAGACCGGCACCTGGACTGATATCCAGAATGCTCCTAATGCAGGAAACCTGTTCATTAGAGCTAATGGCACCAATCTCGGTCCTCCCCTCCATCGTGATTTTGAAGGTTATCAGGTTTTCCGCCTCCCCGATGATGAAATGGCAGATCCCTCCGAATGGGAACTCGTTGCCTCGGATATACAGGATACCACTTATACCGATAATAACTGGTGGCATCTGGATGCAGGAGACTGGGTTTATGGTGTACGCTGTCAGCATACCAACGGAATTTATTCCCAGACTTCTTTTTCCAACGTTCTCTCCAAAGGCGCTCCTCCGACTTTCCCAGTAAATTTCTATGTTTATACACCGGAAGAAACTCCTCTACGCTACGCCGTATGTACACTTTCCAGCTTCTGGCATTCATATAATTCTGTTAGTGATATAAATGGACTCGCCGATTATACAGCCGTAAAAGCAGGAATATATAATCTGCACGTTGTTCATACGGATTATGCTGATTATGACCTGGAAGGCGTGGTTATTGAAGCAGCACTTGATATGGATATATATATGCAGTATACGGGAAATGATGATAACCAGCTTACCGGCATCAGTAGACTTTCCGGCAATTTCCCCAATCCTTTCAATCCTCAAACGGATATCTGTTTTCAACTTGCCCAGCCGGAATACGTCACTATCTCCATTTATAATCCTCGCGGACAGCTGGTGGAAAAACTCTGTCAGAGTATTATGCCGGCAGGAGAGCACAATATCTTCTGGAATGCCGACAATCAGCCTTCCGGATTATATTTCATTGATTTCAATTGTGATTCAATTCATCAGATAAAAAAAGCAGTACTGCTCAAATAACGCAGTATTTCCAGATAAATAAAAAGAAGAGTTTTGAACATAATACTATGTTCAAAACTCTTCTTTACTGGAGTTTGGACATTTCACTTTCCAATAATGATTTAAAAGATAGATTTTCCTATTATATTTTCCGGCTCTATATACATTCCAAATTGTCGTAAATATTCCTTATTCATTATAATCTCCTTATTTAGTAGATTAACCAT
>JAIPGO010000132.1 GCA_021736135.1 Candidatus Cloacimonadota bacterium | reverse complement strand
TGTAGCACAGACGTCCCCGTCTGTGAACCGCTATGATATATTTCCGAAATTAACCGCAAAACCCGCCGCAGTTAAAAGCTTTACACAGACGAGACGTCTATGCTACAAGCAGATTTATAAACGGGAAAGTATTATAATAGTAGAAAGTAGCAATCATCCTCATGTAGCACAGACGTCCCCGTCTGTGAACCGCTATGATATATTTCCGAAATTAACCGCAAAACCCGACGCAGTTAAAAGCTTTACACAGACGAGACGTCTATGCTACAAGCAGATTTATAACCGGGAAAGTATTATAATAGTAGAAAGTAGCAATCATCCTCATGTAGCACAGACGTCCCCGTCTGTGAACCGCTATGATATATTTCCGAAATTAACCGCAAAATCCGCCGCAGTTAAAAGCTTTACACAGACGAGACGTCTATGCTACAAGCAGATTTATAACTGAAAAATAGAATACAATAAAAGATATTCTTTAACCTCTGAAAAGAAGATAATAGATATACACCCCATATAGAATGACCAGTATCGCGCTTTTCAGGCGATTGAGAAGATAATGCTTTCCTGCCTTGAGCAGCAAATACAAAATCATAGTGACCAGCATCAATATCAGGAGGTCAACATCCATTTCCGTATTATAGGATATCGGTTTCAGGATCGCTGTTATTCCAATTACTCCGAAGATGTTAAAAATATTGGAACCAACCACGTTTCCCACTGCTATATCTGATGATTTTTTCCTGACTGCGATGATGGAAGTGACCAGTTCCGGCAAAGAAGTACCTATGGCAACTATCGTCAGTGAAATAAATTTCTCGCTGACCCCGAACTGCAGTGCCAGGGATACGGAATTACGTACCACGAATTCTCCCCCGATAAAGAGACCCGTTATACCTCCGGCGATCAGCAGGATGCTCTTCAAAGCGCTCATGTCCTGATGTTTGATCTCAGGAACATTGCGGGGAAGCTTTAGTACGTAGTAAATAAAAAGCAGCAGACCGCTGAAAAGGATCATTCCATCTAAGCGGGATAATATCCTGCCTCCGGTCCAGAAACTGTTGGATAGCACGAGTAAGATAAAAGCTCCTGCTAATGAGATAGGGATTTCTTTCCTTACGGTGTCTTTTTGAAGCAAGAGTGGTGAGATCAGCCCGGCTATGCCCAGCACTATCAATAAATTGAAAATATTGCTGCCGATCACATTTCCATAACAAATCTCGGGATGCCCTTTAAATGCAGATATGATATTGACGATGAGTTCCGGCGCTGAAGTTCCAAAGGAGACGATGGTCAGTCCAACCGCAATCTCAGAAATGTGGAATTTGATAGCCAGGGTTGCTGAGCCATCTATCAAAATATCCGCAGCTTTGATCAATAATACAAAACCGGCTATTAAACCTGCCAGTTCAAGAAACATATTGATTCCTTGTTAAAATAGAATCAGGATTAACCCCTCAGAATTAGATAATAAACATATAATATATAGAAGCTTACCAGAATTCCAGCTCCCAGCCGATTTAGTTTATTAAGCTTACCAACACAAACCATAAAAAATAAGACCAACGTGATCAGCATTAATATCAGCAGATCTATATTCATCGAAATATTATAGGATATAGGTTTGATTATAGATGTAAGTCCCAGCACCAGGAAAATATTAAAAAGATTAGACCCGATCACGTTACCCACGGCAATATCGGAAGATTTCTTTCGCACGGCTATTATCGAAGTAACCAGTTCCGGTAGTGATGTACCCAGGGCTACAACGGTAAGTGAAATGAATTTCTCACTTACTCCGAAATGCAGGGCAATAGCTACTGAATTGCGAACCACAAACTCACCACCGATGAATAACCCTAATATACCACCGGTTATCAGCAATAGAGTTTTCAGCAGTGTTACATCGTGAAATTGCTCTTTGGGTGCCTGACGCGGAATGCCCATTACGTAAAAAATAAATAATGCCAGGCAGAAAACAAGTACTATCCCGTCTAATCGCGATAATTCCGCACCACCACTCCAGAAATTATTGGAGAGCGCCAGCACGAGAATAGTTCCCAGAAAAACAAATGGTATTTCTTTGAGTACCGTATCTTTCTGCAGATGAAGAGGTGCGATCAATCCCGCAATTCCCAGAACCATAAGTGTATTAAAGATATTGCTACCGATCACGTTGCCATAGCAGATTTCCGGATGTCCCTTAAAAGCCGAAAGTATATTAACAATCAGTTCCGGTGCTGAAGTACCGAAGGCCACAATGGTCAAACCAATGGCTATCTCGGAGATATGGAATTTTATTGCCAGAGACACGGCACCATCGATCAAATAATCCGCTGCTTTGATCAATAATATGAAACCAACAATTAAACCTGCTAATTCCAGATACATTTCTTCTCCTAAATATCCTGAAGTGGCAGAACCTGATATTGTGATGCCACCTGCAGCTCCAGTTCATGCTGTATCTCTGCCAGAAATTTCCTCATTTCTTCATAAGCCAGTTCCGGCGTATTATTCTGCTCACTCAAATGCGCCAGAATTAACCGCTTCATGCCGGGATGAATGATCTGACTCACCACACTCACTGCCTGATGATTGGAAAGGTGCCCCTGCCTGCTTTTCACTCGCTGTTTCAGATCCCAGCGATAGGGTCCGTTTATCAGTGCGATCTCATCATGATTGCTTTCCAGAACCAGAGTTGTGCACTCCATTAAACGTTCTTTCATCAGCCTCGTGAAATAGCCGCAATCTGTGGCAACTCCTAATTGTGAATTGCTGTTGCCATCCTGTAAGATCTTAAAATTACTACTTTCCACGGCATCATGTGACGAGGCGAATGGTATGATGATCAGGTCATTAATTCGGAAAGTTTTGCCCGGCTCAAAGAATTTGATACCTGCCGGCAGATTGCCGAATTTCCCGGCAGAACAGGCATATGTTTCACGCGTTATATAAAGCGGGATTTGATATTTACGGCAGACGATCCCTGCTCCCCTGATATGGTCGGAATGCTCATGACTGATGATGAGTGCTTTCAATTCTGCTGTCTCTATTTTGAGTTGATCCAAACCTTCGGCAATTTTTTTCCCGGTCAATCCGGCATCAAGCAGTATGGCACCTTCATTGCCTCTAACCAACAGGCAATTGCCTTTGCTGCCACTGGCGATTATTCCTAATTGAAACATTTATTCTTCGCTTTCCTCTGGTAAGCCGGTATAATAATACCGGTTATTAAGTCTGTCATATTCGCTCCAGGAACCGCGGTTCTGTCCTTTGATCACCTGACTCACTCCCGTTACCTGTGCATCCAGATTATCTGCATGGTGCAGCATTATCGCTTCCAGCATCTGAGGTAGTCTCACGCTGCCCTTGTCATATTCACCATGATGTGATAATATTAAATGCCGCAATTTCATCAGCAGGTCAGCAGGAAAATGATCTATCTGACGAGATTTTTCACAGATTTTCTGGTCTGCTATTACAATATGCCCCAAAAGCCTGCCGGCATCAGTAAAATCTATTGCCGGTGCTGCTTTATATTCATCCACTTTTCCAATGTCATGCAGAAGTGCACCGCTCATCAGCAGATCACGGTCCAGCGGATAGCTGTGCGAAGCAAAATCGCAGATATTAGCTACTGCCACGGTATGTTCCAGCAAGCCGTTCAGGTAATTATGATGCCAGCTTTTTGCTGCCGGAGCTCTGCCAAAATCAGCATAAAATTCCTTATCATCAAAGATCAGCTTCAAAAGACTGCTCAGATACGGGTCGCTTACGGAATCGATTATGCCAAAGAGTCGCTCTGATAGCTTATTGACGTCTTTCTCTGTTGCAGATATGTAATCAGAAAGATCAATCTCAAATTCCTGTACTTTCCTGATTTTCTGGACTGTGAGCTGTAACTGTTCTTTATATTTAATTACCATCGCTTTCAGTTTCACGATGTCGCCAACTTCAAATTTTTCTGCTATCGATGAGGCATTATTCCATACGTTACCCATAATGTTACCGGTGCGGTCACTGATGCGCACGCGCAGATAACTGCCTGTTTTACCTTCTCTCAGGTCTTTTTCCGTGACCAGGAAATAGGTTTCAATCTCTTTATCCAGATAATTGCCCAGATCTTCTCGAAATATCTTTTCTGTTTTTTCTATGTCCATATCTACCTCAAATTACATAAATATTATTAGTATAGATCCAGCCGGTATTGAATTTTAATATTTCCAGCCGGTAATTACCCTTTTTATAAAGGGTAAAGGAACCTTTCCTCAGCCATTGCCGGCTCAGCTCACTGCCATCGCAAAAAAGCTTTACCCGCGCCGGTGAAGGCAGGTGAAAATAAAAGTGCATCCCTTCTTCAAATTCTATTTCTTCGCCAAAACTCACACCGGCTTTACCGGGTACTGCGATGCCTGCATAAAAATTATAAGGTACTCCCCGGTGGTAATTAACTATGTATGATCTACCTTCTGCCAGGGCATGCAGGATGTTCTTAATAGTTGGCTCTTCTCCAATACGCAAAAGCACGTTGGTACGCACAGTTTTGAACATGAATTTATGCTTCAGGATCACAATTTTCAGTCCGAGCTTGTGAAAAACAAGTCCATGCGCATCAACAGAGCCGATGGCGGATTTCCGCAAACCCTGCTTATTCATTTCATCCCACCATATAATACTCTTGCGGGAAGCACGCTTGATAAAACTATGCGCCATTAATACCCAGAGCAAGCCATTTACATTGGGACGGATTTTTGCCACCCAGTTAGAAAGAGCATTCCAGATTTCCAGACCGTTAAACTGATTCACCGTCTGGTCTGTCCAAAGATATTTCCTTATTTTTCTGGTAGCACGACGCTCAAAAGGATGCGCCGCAAAAGTAATCGCTCCCCGGTTATGATATTCCGTTACATATTCCCCTGCTGTCTTGTCTTTTATTACTATTTCATCACCATAAACCAGCAGATGATTATTATTATCAGGGTCATTCACTTCAAAACCGGGTATCAGTATAATGGAATTTTCAGCCAACAGCGTTTTATCCAGTCTGGCAGCATCAGATAAATGGTCATTTAAGCCCAGATAATCAAGTTTATTGCGCTGCGCATCTTCCAATATCCTGCTTACCGGGGTTTGAGAATCATAAGAATATTCCGAATGCACGTGCAGGCAACCCGTTAACTCCAGATATTTCCGCTGTAAAAAACTGCGTTCCTTCATTTATTACCTGATCACCGCTACTTTCACATAACTGCTGCTGATTGTGTCTGTAATGCGTAAAAGATAAATTCCCGCACTTACGGGGATGTTCCGGTAATCAGTCCCATCCCAACCAGTGCTCCCCATTGCCAGTTGCCTGATCTTCTGCCCTTTGATGTTGTATATGCTGATTTCCGTCTCTGCCATTGAACGCTGTGAAGATTCTATCACCAGTTCCCTTCCCGAAAAAAGAGGGTTCGGATAAACATGATATTGGGCAAGATCAGGCAGTTGCTCTTCTTCGGCACTCACGATGCCGAAATCATTAAAAGACAGCATTGCCGAAGCCCATATCTTTTTGTCAGTCTCATTCTGTACAAAGAATAGCAGCGAGCAATACTCAAAACTATCTTCATGCAGGGGTGTGAATTTATAAAGCTGACTGAATTTTGTGTACTTGGTTACTGAAACTGTATTGGAAAGTCCGCTTAAAGGTGCCAGCGCAAAGCGCAGTGTATCCAGAAATACTATCCCGTTCTCTATCTCGGTCAAAGGCAGATCATCCTCGATGATGAAGCATTTCAGTTTGCTGTTTAACGTAAAATCCGCCGGCAGCTTATGTCCCCCACGGTCAAGGGTTACTGCAACATGCACATCATCAAGTGTGTCAACCAGTCCTTCCATGGCTGTTATCGTCAGAAAACTGTTTTCTGTCTGGGTTGCCTCCAGCATCTCAGTCAGCACTGCATCATAGTTGTCTGGCAGATAGCCAATATGAACGTCGCCATCTACCACTGTTGCCGGAAGATTATATATATCATAATAATGGAAACGTTCTTCCGCTAAAGGCGAATAATAGATCAAATCCCCGCTGTCAGGGAAAATGTTGATTATCTGGTAATTTTCAGCGCTCCAGGCTGACTGTGCCGCCCATATCCCGTTACTATAACTGTTGCCCAGCTCTACCATATTTTCGATCATTATATTCTCACGCTCATATTCAAAAATATTCACATAAATATCCAGATCATCGTTATCAATATCATCATCAGCAACCTGAACCTCTACCCGAAACTTGTATCGACCTGGCTCATCATCTAAAATATAGCTGAGTTCACCCTGCGGTGGAAATTCCAGAATTTCGCCTGCTGCCATTGCCTCAATATACAACGTATCACGCGCTATATAACCAGGAAAATCCATCTTAAATGTCACAACCACATCATTGACCGCGCTCGCGCTGTTATTTATGATCAAGGCTACGGGAGTAATCTCGGCACTTGGAATCAACTCTCCTTCCAGACGCAAGTCCGCTATTTCCACATCAATCACTGTGAGTTGAAATTCTCCAATCAGATTGAATAAAAATTCACTGTTAAAGCCATTGCTGGACATATTCAGCCAGGAACCTTCATCCCCATAATAAGGATCCCAGAAATAACTGTGACTCCCATCACCATTAGAAGCAGAGATATATTGATCGATGAGCAAACCGGTGGTATAATTCACAACCAGCCAGAATACCGTATCTGCTGCTGCTGCCATATTCAGCTCATTCCAGCCGATTTCCAGTTCACTCGCTGCCAGCGAATTTTCCGTGATCAAAGTTCCAGGTCCAAAAATCTCATCGCTATATAATCCCACCTGCAAACTACCGCTTCCCGTCAGGGCCGGCAGATAGATCTGCACAGTTTCCGGCGTAAATAACGTGGAATCCACTCCCTCAAAATAAGACCTGAAATCATATTTCACTGCCCATTGGTGATCTTCAGTTTCAGGATATGTATAGTAATAATGTCTATCATCGTTGCCTGTATGAAAACTGGCTACGTCATTGCGCAATCCGGGTTCCGTATAATTGCCCGTTCCAGGTATAAAATCTAATCCCCAGGCTCCGGCCAGAAGGAAAAGAACACTCAGTATTACTAATGTTTTCATATTTTTCTCCATAGCAAATCTCTTTCACTCTTTTTTTCTGTAAAGCTATTTTCAAATATTATTCAGGCATCCCGCCTAAGCCAGGAGTTTTGGACTGTATCCAGGAACAAAACCTGTCCCGATTTATCGGGAACTTTTAAGCGGACAGCAGAGTCTCCCATCCCTGCCCGAATTTAATTGAAGAGCTTTTAACCACGGATAAAACGTATTACACGGATAAATACAAAACAGTAAAGAAGTAATCAAAGACTCTTTTTATATTAATTCACTCTTATCCTCTCCTCTTCATCCGTTCTATCTGCATAATCCGCGGTTCAAAACTCTTCTATTCTTTCTTAACAAAACATCAAAACCAAGATTACAAACCGCGGATAACACGGATAACACGGATAAATACAAGACAGTAAAGAAGTAATCAAAGACTCTTTTTATATTAATTCACTCTTATCCTCTCC
>JAIPGO010000025.1 GCA_021736135.1 Candidatus Cloacimonadota bacterium | reverse complement strand
CAATTTAACGCAGTAATTTTGAATTATATCAAGGCGAGAAGAGCTTCAATATCCTTTGATATTAAAGCGATGAACAACGCAGATAGAATTTAAAAGAACAAGTTAAAAGTTACAGATATTTATGACGTGATGCTTATTACTACACTTGAATTGATATATATTAATATGCTAAAGAAATAATTTGACGAAAAATCGCTGAATCTACTCTTTGACTCTGTGGTTTGACCGAGTGGTCAGACTGTCTGGTTAAGGAGGTTATTTGTATGAAAGATGATGATAAAAGTATGGAGAATCAGAAAACCGAAGAGCTGCAGCCTGAAGAGCGTATATTACAGGCAGCGATAGAGGAATTTATATCGCGAGGTTATGAAGGCACGCGCATGCAGGGCATTGCGGACCGGGCAGGAATATCGAAATCAGCACTACACTATTATTTCCGGCTTAAGGAGCGTTTATTTCGAGCGGTTCTGGATGCTACGGTAGGTAAAACGATTGCGAAATTACGTTTCGAGATTTCGGAAACAGAAAATTTTCGGGAGAAACTGGAAGTGGGATTACGGCAATATTACCGGGCGATCACGAAGAACGTGAAAATAGTGCGATTTCTTTTTATGGAGGTAAGCCGCAATCCGGGCATGATAGACGAGTTTCTGGAAAAAGGACAATACCGTTTGTGGTTAGACAGTATGAACTTCGAACTGCAAAGGGAATATGAATCCGGCAGGATCAATCAGATAACTGCAGAGAACCTGATTTTGAATCTGGTTTCTATGAGCATTTTTCCGCAGCTGGGAGCCCCGATCATCCGCAAAATACTTAACAGAAGTGAATCTGAATATGCACAATTGATAGCAGAGCGCGAAGAAGTGATCCTGCAGTTCATAATGCAGGCAGTTTTACGGGAGAATTGATATGAAGCGGGATTTGATAATTTTACTGTTGATATTACCATTACTTCTGCCGGGCATAACCTTGCAGGAATGTCTGGAAAAGGCGGAAGAGCAATATGCCGGCAAGGCAAATCAGGCGATATTTAGTGAATTACAGGAATCAAGCAGAAAAGCGGCAGGCAGCAGGTATTATCCGCAATTAGGCATCAGCGGCAGTTATAACGGGCAGAGTGAAAGCACGGCAATAGATCTGGCAGGTATACCATTTGAGATAGATTTTCCTGAGCAGTCAAAGACCAGTTACAATCTTTCCTTACAGTTGCAGCAGGTGATATATGACGGGGGAGCGATCAAAAACAGCAAAGAACTTTCCGGATTGCAGTATGAAAGCCGTCTGAAGGGAGTAGAGAATGAACTTCAGGAACGCCGTCTGCTGGTAACGAGCATTTTTTATCAGATCTTACTGGCGCAGCGGCAGCAGGAAATTTTGAATCTGTACAAGGAAAATCTGACAGCGGAACTGCGCAAAGTGACAGCAGGCATTGATGCGGGAATATTGGAAGAAAACAGCAGTCTGCTGGTGCAGGAGCAGCTCTGGCAATTAGCGGAGGAAGTTTTTAAGGTCAAATATCAGGAACGTGAATTTTTAGCCAAATTAAGCCGGATGACGGGACTGACCTTAGCGGAAGACAGCGAACTGGAAAACTATGAGGCAGACCTTTTTTATCCTTCAGAAATAGTCAGTCCGGGACTGTCAAACCTGCTTTTGCAAGCGGAAATGGAAAAGACGCAGAGTAGAATAGCCGGTGCGGGATTATTACCGCAACTGGGTTTGAATGGTACTTATGCGTGGGGGAATCCGGGTTACGATATCTTTTCGAAGGATGCACATACTTATTACCGGGGCGGTATAAATCTGAACTGGCAGATATGGGACTGGGGCAGCCGGAGACGGGAAAAGAACATTCATCAGTGTTTGGCGGAAGCTTTTGGAAACAGCTATAACGCAAAAAAAGAGGCGATTGAACTGACCCTGATCGAAAAAGATAATGATATTAAGCATCTTCGAGAGGAACTGCAGCTCCAGGATGAGCGAATTGCACTGTTGCAACAGATAACGGAAAATTATGAGAGTAAACTGAATGAGGGGATGATCAGCACGGAAGATTATCTGCAGCAATTAAACAGACTCAAGGAAATTGAACTGCAGCAGGCGGCAACGGAGATCAGTCTTTCATTCCAGAAAATAATGAAGCTGTTCATTATGGGAGGAACATTATGAAATATTTCGTATTAATGCTGGCTATAATGGCGATGCTTGCCGGCTGCAGCAGTCATAAGGATGCGTTTGCTTACGGCACCTTCAGTGCTGATGCCACCTATCCGGCAAGTGAAGTTAACGGCAGGATCACTTACATCAAAGGACAGGGTGAAAAAGTGGCAGCCGGTGATATTATTGCCCTGCTGGATACCACCGATGTGCAGCTTCAGATCAAAGAAGCGGAGGAAACCATTAAACTGAAGCGTCTGGCTGCCGGCAGCAGAGATAGCGAGATTGCCGTATTGGAGCAGGAAAAAGCCAATCTGGAAATAGATAAGGAGCGTTTTGAGAAATTAAGGGCAGCAGAAGCAACTGCCGAAAAGAACCTGGATGACATTCTGGCAGCATTGCGCGTGATGGATTTGCGCATCCGGCAGGCTGGAGAAGCCAGGAAGATCAGCCGTCAGGAAATTCAACTGACCGAAGTAAAAATGGAGCAGCTAAAAGCCTTGAAGGCTAAACATTTCCTGAGAGCACCGGTCAGCGGCACTATCCTGGAAAAATATAACAGTGCCGGTGAAATGGCAGTTGCCGGGAAGCCTTATTGCAAACTGGCTGATCTAACCCGTATGACTGCCAAAGTGTATGTTTCCGAAACCCAGTTGCCACTGTTGAAACTGGGAGAAATGGTTTTATTGACCATAGACGGAAGTGACGGTTCATTAACAATTCAAGGGGCGGAAATCAGCCATATTGCCGCAGAAGCGGAATTCACTCCCAAAATTATCCAGACCAGGGATGAGCGCGTGAAACTGGTTTATGAAGTGCAGGTGGAATGCCCCAACGACGGTATGATCAAGATCGGAATGCCGGTGGAGATGTATCTGCCGGATCAGTTGCATGGAAAATAACATTAGAGCAGCCGGGATCAGTAAGAGTTTCGGTTCTCAGGTTGCACTGCAGGAACTGGATTTTGCTGCCGCACCCGGCGAAATATTCGGCTTTATCGGTGCTGACGGGGCAGGAAAAACCACTCTTTTTAAAATATTGACCACCCTCCTGCGTCAGGATGCCGGCAAAGCGGAAGTCTGCGGACTGGATACGGATAAGGATTTTCGTGAGATACGCCGGATCATCGGCTATATGGCAGGACGGTTTTCTTTGTATGGCGACCTTTCCGTAGAGGAAAATCTGAAATTCTTTGCCCAGGTATTTGACTCGACCCTGCAGGAGAATTATGAACTGATCAGGGATATTTACGTATTGCTGGAACCATTTAAAAAACGCAGGGCAGCAGACCTTTCGGGCGGTATGAAACAGAAGCTGGCGCTGTGCTGTGCCTTGATACATAAACCTAAAGTGTTAGTTCTGGATGAACCGACCACCGGAGTGGACCCCGTTTCCCGCCGGGAATTCTGGGATAATCTGAAAACAGTGGCAGCGGAAGGGATCACCACGCTTGTCGCCACGCCCTATATGGATGAAGCCATGCAGTGTGACAGAGTTGCGTTGCTCCAGGAAGGCAGGATATTACAGATAGACCGACCGGCACAGATCATTGCCGATTTTCCGAAAGCGGTTATTATCCTGAAAACGGAACACAACCGTAATCAACTGATCAGGAAACTCAGAAAGCTTCCGGAAGCGGAAAGTGTGTTTTCCTTTGGGGAAACCATTCATGTTACCTGTGAACCGGCGATAAAAGGTAAATTAACAGCAGCAATAGCAGCAGCGGAAAGCGGGATCAGTTTTCAGCCAGAGCAGGCAGCGGGCATTGAGGACTGTTTTCTTTATTATATGCAGAGGGCAGATGGCAGAGAAAATAATTGAAACGGTAAATTTGACGAAGCGGTTTGGTGACTTCACTGCCGTGGATGCCATATCATTTGAGGTAAACAAAGGCGAGATATTTGGATTTCTGGGAGCAAACGGAGCTGGCAAGACCACAGCCATGAAAATGCTGTGCGGTTTATTACTGCCCACGAGCGGTCAGGCAACCGTAGCCGGTTATGACGTTTACCGCCAGAGTGAAAAGATCAAACTGAATATCGGCTATATGAGCCAGAAGTTTTCGCTGTTTTCCGATCTGACCGTCTGGGAAAACATCGAATTCTATGCCGGGATTTACCGAATGCCGCGGCAGGCGATTATTACTCGGGGTGAAAAACTGCTGCAAGACCTGGAACTGGCAAGCCAGAAACGGCGATTAATTGGGGCACTGCCTTTAGGCATCCGGCAGAAACTGGCATTTTCCATTGCCATAATCCACGAACCGCGGCTGGTTTTTCTGGATGAGCCTACCGGAGGAGTTGATCCTATCACCCGCCGGCGTTTCTGGGAAATGATCTATAATGCCACGGAAAGAGGGATCACGGTTTTTGTGACCACGCATTATATGGATGAAGCGGAATATTGTGACCGGATATCCATGATGGTGGATGGCAAAATCAAGGGTCTGGATACTCCGGCAAACCTGAAATTGCAGTTCAAGGAGAAGAGCATGTTTGACGTATTTCTGCAACTGGCACGGGAGAAAAGCCATGAAGCACTTTAAGATATTTATCTGGAAAGAATTTCTGCATATCTGGCGGGATAAAAAGACGCTGCTTATCATTATTCTGCTGCCTATCATCGAAGTTCTGCTTTTCGGCTTTGTGCTCACCAGCGAGATCAATCACGTAAGCCTGGGCATATACGACCAGGATAACAGCGACTGGTCCGGTGAACTGACTCGCAGTTTTGAGAATTCCCGCTATTTTGACCTGATCCGGCTATATAATGAACAGGACGTGGAAAAAGCCTTAAGGGGTAACCGGGTTAAGGCAGTGCTGAAGATCAAACCGGAAGCCGAAAAAAGTCTGCAGATGGGTGAATCAGGCATAATGCAACTGCTGCTTGATGCCTCTGACCCTAATATTGCTCGTACGATTGAAGTCTATATAATGAATATGAGCAGCAGATTTATGAAGCAGGCGGGAAACCGTAAAAATCTGCTGGATGTGCAGCAGCTTATGTATTATAATCCTGACCTGAAGAGTGTTTTCAAGAGCGTTCCCGGGCTTATGGCTGTGGTTTTAATGCTGATCTGTGCCATGATGACCTCGGTATCGCTGGCACGCGAAAAAGAAACCGGCACGATGGACGTGCTGCTGATCTCACCGCTTAAGCCGGGACAGATCATCATCGGTAAAATGGTCCCTTATATTGCCATCTCATTCGTGAATATACTGATGATCATCGCTCTTTCAGTATTCGTTTTCGGAGTGCCCGTCCGCGGTTCGCTGGTTCTCTTATTCCTTTTTTCGGGATTCTATGTGGTCTGTGCGCTTAGTTTCGGACTGCTTGTTTCCACGCTGGTCAATACGCAGCAGATCGCCATGATGATCTCACTGGCAGGATTAATGCTGCCCACCACGCTGTTAAGCGGCTTGATCTACCCCATTCGAAATATGCCTCGCTGGCTGCAGATGCTGTCCGGAGTTTTTCCGGCGCGCTGGTTCGTGGAAACACTTGGTCACGTGATGCTGAAAGATAGTCCCGTATATTATTTTCTGCAGCCGCTGGGCTATATATTGCTGATAACCGTCATCCTGCTGCTGCTGGCAGCACGGCGCTTCAAGGTGCGTTATGATTAGGGGGGGAACATGCGCACGATATTGATCATTCTCAAAAAGGAATTCCGCCAGATATTCCGCAGCAGACCCATGCTGTTGGTGATCCTGGCAATGCCCGTAATTCAGCTTCTGATCCTTTCCAATGCTGCCGATTATGAGATCAAGCAACTGCGGCTGGCAATTGAGGATTTTGATAAAAGCCGCCTCTCCGCCGAGCTGATCGAGGATTTTACTTTTAATGAGTGGTTTGAACTGACTGCCCTTGACCTCAACCAGGAAAAGAATGATGAACTGCTGGCGAAAGATGAAGTGGAAGCCATAATTGCCATAGAAGCGGGATTTGAAAAAAATCTGCAGCAGGATAGAACGGGAAATATTCAGATACGGCTGAATGCTATCGATGGGGCAACAGCCGAAGTTGCCGCTTCCTATATCGCCGGAGTGATCAATAAATGGGCAGTCCAGGAACAAAAACAGGTCAGAAGCCGCTATCTTTATAATCCGGAATTGAATTACAAGAGCTATATGGTTCCCGGCATACTCGTGATGCTGGTTTCAGTGATCGGGATCATTCTCACGGCACTGAATATCGTGCGGGAAAAAGAGATCGGCACCCAGGAACAGATCAACGTTACACCTATTCGCAAGTATGAATATATCCTCGGCAAGCTGATCCCGATGCTGATCATCGGCATCGTGGAATTCAGTCTGGGGCTTATTCTGGCGATCGTCGTGTTTGGCGTACCTCATCTGGGAAACATTCTGCTGCTTTATGTATATCTCTTCTTTTATCTGGTGGTTATGTGCGGCATCGGATTATTCATCTCCACGGTTGCGGGAAATCAGCAGCAGGCATTATTCCTGGCGTTTTTTATGATGATGATCTTCCTCTTTCTCAGCGGACTTTTTGCCCCCATTGAATCCATGCCGGACTGGGCAAAAGTAATGACGAAATTTGTCCCGCTCTCCTATTTCATCCGCGTGATGCGCAGCATCATGCTCAAAGGCTCCGGCTTCCTGGAATTACAGATGGAACTGGTTGTTTTGATAGTAATGGGAATAATTATGCAAACCATAGCCGTGCTGAATTACCGGAAAAGATAGAGATTTAAATATCCGCTACGCGGAAAAAGGAGGGGAAATACATTGTGTTCTACAAATAAATATCCGCTACGCGGAAAAAGGAGGGGAAATACATTGTGTTCTACAAATAAATATCCGCTACGCGGAAAAAGGAGGGGGGATACATTGTGTTCTACAAATAAATATCCGCTACGCGGAAAAAGGAGGGGGGTGATACATTATATTCTACAAATAGATATCTGCTACGCAGAAAACATATTCCAATATGATATTTATCCCACTGTGATTATCTCTTTATAGAACAATATTGCTCCACAATGTCGTTTATCCCGTAGGGATTATCTATTTGTAGAAAAACATCGATCCAGCCCAGAGAGTTTATCCCGTAGGGATTATCTATTTGTAGAAAAACATCGATCCAGCCCAGAGAGTTTATCCCGTAGGGATCATTTATTTGTAGAAAAACATCGATCCAGCCCAGAGAGTTTATCCCGTAGGGATTATCTATATGTAGAAAAACATCGATCCAGCCCAGAGAGTTTATCCCGTAGGGATCATTTATTTGTAGAAAAACATCGATCCAGCCCAGAGGGTTTATCCCGTAGGGATTATTTATTTGTAGAAAAAAATCGATCCAATCCAGAGAGTTTATCCCATAGGGACTATTTATTTGTAGATAAATATCGGCACAACAACCAATTCATTATCCCGTAGGGATTATTTATTTGTAGAGAAACATCGCACCTCCCATGTTCTAAATTTTGCATGGATTATTTATCATGGAATATGAATAAATAATCTTTATTGTACTCGATTTTAAATTTCTCCAGAAATTGTTGATATTCCTCTCTAAATGATATCTTATGATGGTGCTTTTCTTGATTCTGAATGTATTTGCATACACTGTCCAATTGCGATCTACTGTAAGAGAATGCGCCATATCCGCTTTGCCAGTTAAATTGGCAGGGGAACAGCTTAATTTCATTGAATGCAAAGGTTGATCCCCGTTTTAATTCTTTAACCGTCTCTGATAAGGATAAGGAAGGATTCAATCCGAGCAATATGTGGATATGATCAGGCATTGTGTTGATACAAATAGTTTTATGTTTCATGTTGTTAATTATGCTGCTCATGATCTTAATCACATCTTCTTTTACATTATCCCTGATCATCGAATCTCGATGTTCAACAGCAAATACTAGATGGATATAAAGCTGGGTAAATGTACCGGGTTTCATATCATATTCTCCTTAAGTTATATGGTTTAAGTTATATAAAGAAAATATTATGTCCAGAAAAATAAATATCCGCTACGCGGAAAAAGGTGGGGGGTGATACATTATATTCTACAAATAAATATCCGCTACGCGGAAAAAGGTAAGGTGTGATATATAATATTCTACAAATAAATATCCGCTACGCGGATTAAACAGGGGAGTGAGACTTATTGTTCTACAAATAAATATCCGCTACGCGGAAAAAGGTAAGGTGTGATATATAATATTCTACAAATAAATATCCGCTTCGCGGAAAAAACAGGGGTGTGAGACATATTGTTCTACAGATAAATATCCGCTACGCGGAAAAAGGTGGGGGGTGATACATTATATTCTACAAATAGATATCTGCTACGCGGAAAACATATTCCAATATGATATTTATCCCACTGTGATTATCTCTTTATAGAACAATATTGCTCCACAATGTCGTTTATCCCGTAGGGATTATCTATTTGTAGAAAAAAATCGATCCAGCCCATAGAGTTTATCCCGTAGGGATTATCTATTTGTAGAAAAAAATCGATCCAGCCCATAGAGTTTATCCCGTAGGGATAATTTATTTGTAGATAAATATCGACACAACAACCAAATCATTATCCCGTAGGGATTATCTATTTGTAGAAAAACATCAGCATAATTCATGATGTTTATCCCGAAGGGATTATTTATTTGTAGAATAAATAAGTAACACCCATTATCTTTATTCTGTAGGAATTATCTATTTGTAGAAAACATCAATTCAACCCTGGGCGTTTATCCCGGAGGGATTATCTATTTGTAGAAAACATCGGTACAACAAAGACCTGCGGATTGTCTTGTTTCTTCTTAATGGTAACCGCTCTTCCGTCAGACGTCATCACTACAATTGACATTGCGGAGGATAAAACCATCTGCAACGCCTTAGCGAGTAAATTACTTATTTAAAAACTCCTGCTGATCTTTCCGCGCTCAATAATCTGATCTCTCTCCATAAAAAGACACCAGTGATTATTGCGGAAACAGCATCCGAGATGGGGTGGGCTATCCAGGCACCATTCAAGCCCCAGAAACGGGGCAGGAGCAAGAGAAGCGGGATCAGAAAGAGGATCTGTCGGCTGATGGAGAGAATGAGCGCTGGCTTTGCTTTATTGATAGCCTGAAAGAACGTGGCTCCCGTGACCTGAAAACCAATGACGATACTTCCGGCAAACATTATGCGGATCGCTTTACCTGCCATGAGCAGCAATTCTTCATCTGTGGAAAAGATACTGATGATCTGGCGTGGAAACAGCATAACGAGAATAAATGCAACTACAGAAATAACCGTTGCGCGGAAGGCTGCTTTTTTCCAGACACTGACGACTTTTTCCAGTCTTCTGGCGCCAAAATTAAATCCGACAATGGGCTGCATACCCTGGGCAATACCGATGATGGGCATAAAGGTGAAATGCAGAACCCGGAAGATCACGCCTGCTGCCGCCAGAGCCAGTGTACCGCCCTGGATCCTGAGCACATTATTGAAAATGATCATCATCAGCGAACCGGCAGCATTGCGCAGAAAAGAAGAAACTCCGATACGGAAGATATTGGATATTATAGGAAGTTTCAATTCCCGTAGACTGATCTTATAATTGAGTGCGCTTTTTTTACTGTTGAAATAGGTAAACTGGAAAAGGGTCTGGAATATCTGGGCGGAAAGAGTGGCAATTGCCACGCCGCGTACGCCCATCTTGAAAATGAAAATAAAAACTGCATCCAGAATGATATTCAATACGGCACCGGAAGTCATGGAGATCATGGCAAATTTTGCCTGGCCCTCGGAGCGAATGATATTATTACCTGTCATAGCTGCAATCTGGAAGGTGGCACCCCAGGTGACGATGCCCAGATATAAACGTGATATAGGTAAAATATCGGGACCGGCGCCAAAAAGTACGAGAATTTTATCCAGAAATATCTGGATTGTAACGGTAAAAAAAAATCCCAGGAATAGTATTAACAGCAGGGCATTATGGAATATATGGTTCGCTTTTTCGCTATTACCCTCACCAAGACTTATGGATATCAGCGATGCTGAGCCGACTCCGTTCATGATACCAAAACCCATCACGATCATCTGCACCGGGAAAGAAACAGTGAGAGCTGCAATGGCATTCGTGCCGACCATGTGACCCACAAAAATGGTATCTACGATGTTATAAAGCGCCATCACGAACATCCCCACCATAGCCGGTAGAGAGAGTTTCCAGAGCAGTTTGCCTATATTATCATTAGCTAGAACATGGTTATTAGTCATCTTATTCATTCTGGCAGCAACCATGAGAACAACAAGTTATGCGCATCAGTTTCAAGATCAGATTTCGAGTCTGATGAGTGCTTTTTTCAGGGCGATCTCAGCTCTACGGAAATCAGTGTCTTCGAGTTTTTCTCTAATCCGCTTTTCTGCGCGTTTTTTGGCAGCTTCTGCTCTTTCACGATCAATTTCATCAGCTTTTTCGATGGTTTCACAGACAATTGTAACTTTACTGTTTTCCACGGAAACAAATCCGTCATGAAGAGCATATTTAGTGACATCTTCACCTGTAAAAATCTCCATAATACCAGGTCTGATAACCGTCATAAAAGGAGTGTGTCCGGCAGAAACACCGAAATCACCATCTATACCCGGTATGATTACGTGATCACATGTGCCGTCAAACACGGATTTATGAGGAAGAATTACCCTGAGTTCAATTATTGGGTCTGCCATTATTTCTTCATTTTCTTCATTTTTGCTTCAGCGGATGCCAGGTTACCCACATAAAGGAAAGCCTGTTCCGGCCAGGAATCGCAATCACCGGAAAGTATGGTTTTGAAGCCTTCAATCGTCTCTTTAAGTGGAACATAGATACCAGGGAAATTATTGAATTCTTCCGCAACAAACAGTGGCTGAGAGAAGAATCTTTCCAGTTTACGTGCCCTGGTAACGATGAGTTTATCTTCTTCCGAAAGTTCATCCATACCCATAATGGCAATAATATCCTGCAGGTCTTTATATTTCTGAATAACTCTCTGAGTTTCACGAGCCACACTGTAGTGCTCTTCTCCAATGATCTTGGGATCAAGAATTCGGCTGGTGCTATCGAGAGGATCAACTGCGGGATAAATACCGAGTTCCACGATCTGACGTGAGAGCACCGTGGTGGCATCGAGATGAGAAAAGGTGGTAGCGGGAGCCGGATCTGTGAGATCATCAGCGGGAACATAAATAGCCTGCACAGACGTTATAGAGCCATCTTTTGTGGAGGTGATGCGTTCCTGCAATTCGCCCATTTCGTTTGCCAGGGTGGGCTGATATCCCACAGCAGAGGGCATACGACCGAGGAGCGCAGAAACTTCAGAACCAGCCTGCGTAAAACGGAAAATATTATCAATGAACAAAAGCACATCTTTTTTGGAAACATCGCGGAAATATTCCGCAATTGTAAGTCCGGTAAGTCCCACCCGCTGACGTGCTCCGGGAGGTTCATTCATCTGCCCGAAAACGAGAGCGGTTTTATCGATTACCCCGGAAGCCATCATTTCCAGGTAAAGGTCATTACCTTCGCGGGTTCTTTCGCCCACTCCGGCAAAAACGGAATATCCGCTTTGCTCCACTGCGATATTACGTATAAGCTCCTGGATCATAACGGTTTTCCCAACTCCGGCACCGCCGAAAAGACCGATTTTTCCACCCTTGGAATAAGGTTCAATAAGGTCGATGACCTTAATACCGGTTTCCAGTATCTCATCTTCCGTGGAAAGGTCATTAAACGCAGGAGCCTGTCTATGGATAGACATCTGCATTTTTGTTTTAATCTCACCCTTGCCGTCGATGGATTTTCCCACCACATTCATCATTCTACCGAGGACTTCTTCGCCGACGGGGATGGTGATCTGTTTTTCCGTATCTATAACTTCCTGTCCGCGCACCAGACCATCCGTAGAATCCATTGCCACGCAGCGCACTTTATTTTCTCCGAGGTGCAACTGCACTTCAAAAATCAAATCATCGGCGTCCTGCCTTTCAATCTTTAAGGCATTATATATAGCAGGAAGATGTCCTTCGGGAAACTGGACATCGACAACCGGACCGATGATCTGAATTAATTTACCTTTTTTCATATATTTCCCCTTTTCTTATCTAACTGAGAGCTTCCGCGCCGGAAGCAATTTCAATAATTTCTTTAGTAATAGCAGCCTGACGCACCATATTATAATTAAGCGTGAGAGATTCAATCAGCTCAGAGGCATTATCTGTGGCACTATCCATCGCAGTCATTCTAGCGCCTTGTTCGGAAGCAGATGATTCCAGCATAATACGCCAAATTTCCACGTTGATATATTTATTGCTCAATTCCGCGACTACTTCATCCATAGACGGCTCGTAGATAAAATCCAAAACTGAAATGCCTTCGGATTCCACCAGATCAGGAATCGGAAAGAGTGCTTTCACAGTAATAATCTGCTGCATTATTGATTTAAAGTGGTTATACACAACATCAATAACATCATATTCCCACTGGAAGAAGATATTTTTGATAAACTGCGCAATTTCAGCGGAAGCGGCAAAATTCATCTCATTAAACAAACCAAGATACTTTTCCTTAATAACCAGTCCCGGTCTCTTTTTTAGAACATCATAACCTTTTTTACCAATGCAGATCACCTCGGATTTTGGGTGCTGTTTCAGATATTCCACAGCCTGTTTAATTATGAGTGAATTAAAAGAACCGCAAAGCCCACGATCAGCAGTAACCACGATCAAGGCACGTTTCCCGGCTTTTGCAGCATCATCAAAAATTCTGGAATCAGCCTGATTTTTTTTATGTTTAATGGTCATAAGCATCTGCGCAATATGATCAGCATAGGGTCTAGCCTTGATAATATTTGCCTGCGATTTCTGCAACTTGGCAGCGGCAACCATTTTCATGGCATTAGTGATCTGGCGGGTGTTTTTTACACTCTCAATGCGGTTTTTGATATCTCTAATATTTGCCATAGATCAGTTAATCCTAAAATTTCTTCAGGACTTTTTCGCAGATTACCTTCATCTCAGCGGCAAGTTCATCCGTCATTTTGGCAGTAACCATCTCTTTCATAAAATCTTTATGTTCCAGATCAAGAGTATTGAAAAGCTCTTCTTCAACCACGGCGATATTTTCCAGTTCGATCTCATCTAAAAATCCCTGGTTTGCCATAAAGATAATAAAAATCTGTTTGGCGACATCAATAGGTAAATACTGGTCCTGCTTAAGGATTTCCTGCAATCTTTCACCGCGGCGCAATTGATCCAGCGTGGCTTTATCAAGGTCACTGCCGAATTTGGCGAAAGCCTGCAATTCATTGAAGGAAGCCAGATCCAGACGCAATTGTTTCACCGCCACCCGCATAACTTTGATCTGAGCGCTTCCACCCACGCGTGAAACAGAAAGACCGGCATTAATAGCAGGTCTTTGACCGGAATTGAATAATTTACTACTGAGGTAGATCTGACCATCAGTAATAGAGATCACATTCGTGGGTATATAGGCAGCAATATCCTCTGCTTTTGTCTCAATGATCGGTAAGGCAGTAAGTGAGCCGCCACCCAGCTCTTCACTGAGTTTGGAAGCTCTTTCCAATAACCGTGAATGCAGATAAAACACATCACCCGGATATGCTTCACGACCCGGGGGACGGCGGAGCAACAGGGAAATCTGACGATAGGCAACGGCCTGTTTGGAAAGATCATCATAGATGATGAGGGCATGTTTGCCGTTATCGCGGAAATATTCACCCATGGCGCAACCAGCGTAAGGTGCAATATAATTAAGGGATGCAGAATCTGATGCCGAGGCGCAAACCACAATAGTGTATTCCATAGCACCGGCTTCCTGCAGTTTTTTCACGATCTTTGCCACAGAAGATTTCTTTTGTCCAATTGCCACGTATATGCAATAAACATCGCTTGTTTTCTGATTTATAATAGTATCGATGGCGATAGCAGTTTTCCCCGTCTGACGGTCACCAATGATCAGCTCACGCTGACCTCTGCCCAACGGGATCATGGAATCAATCGCTTTGATTCCTGTTTGCAGTGGTTCTTTCACCGGCTGACGCTGAATCACACCCAGCGCTTTACGTTCCACAGGGGAAAACTCAGAAGTATCGATTTCGCCCTTTCCATCTAAAGGCTTACCCAGGGGATCAACAACTCTGCCGAGTAATGCTTCGCCCACAGGAATCCGGAGGATCTGGCTGGTTCTTTTTACCAGATCACCTTCTTTTATGAGATTGGTTTCACCAAAGAGGATGCAACCAACGGTGTTTTCTTCCAGATTAAGAGCCACGCCCATCTGTCCATTAGGAAATTCCAGCATTTCATTGGACATCACGTTTGTGAGACCATGCACCTGGGCAATACCATCACCCACCTGCACAACTTTGCCTGTTTCAGCAATATCAATCTCGAAATCAAACGCACTGATGCGTTGTTTGATAATGGAACTTATTTCTTCAGGTCGAATTTTCATTATAACCTCGTCAATTTGATTTTTTACAACTCGCCTGAATAAATCTTTTCAGATTATTCTGAATGGAGCCGTCAATAACCATGTCTTCAGTTTCGGCCGTGAAACCTCCGATTATGGATTTATCATATTCGATATCAGCAACAATATTCTTGTGAAATACCTTTTTGAGATATTCCAGGATTCGTGATACGGTTTCCTCATCCTGCTGCTGGGCAAATTTGAGCGAAACGTTGATCTTATCCTGCTTTGCCAGAATGAATTTCCGCGTGGCTGAGATGATATGCAGGATCAGAGTAAAGCGAAAATTACTGATCAGTAAAAGAAAGAGATTCTGCCAGACTGATTTTTGATGAAGGTCACCTGTGATTTGCTCAATAATCTCATTTTTCTGCAGTTTAGAAATTAAGTGAGACTGCAGGAGATTGATGATTTTCTGGTTGTCAGTAAATACAGTTCTGAGAATATTCAGGTCTTCCAGAGCATGCTGAAGCTCAGTTTCGGGGAAAGCGGAGGCGGCTGCACTGGCATACTTATTAATAATAATTTTATCGTTCAACTACTTGCCCTCTTTCATCAGAGAATCGATCAGCTTTTTGTCAGTATCAGAATCAATTTTCTTACCGATGATCTTGCCGGTTAATTCAGAAACAAGGTTGATCACATCAGCTTCGATTTCCTTAACTGCTTCCGATTTCCGGAGCTCAATCATCTCTTCGGATTCTTTCACAATTGCTCTTTCCCTGGCTTTTGCTTCTTTCAGAATTTCTTCTGAATTTTTTTCTGCTTCCCTCTTTGCCTGTTTTGTCAAATTCCTGATCTCTTCTGAAGAAGATTTTAGCTCTTCATCTCTCTGCTTCAGCAGTTTCACTGCCTCTTCTCTGTTAATACGGGCATCGGTCATTTCTTTTTTCACTTCCTGCTGGCGGTCGCTGAGGAACTTCTTCATTGGCTTAAATAAAAGCTTATTTAAGACAATCAGCAAAAGCACAAAATTCAAAATGACGATTATTAATGAATAATCAATGCTGATCATTTTTACAATCCTGTTTCGTTTTGGGTTATGTTGAGAAAATTAAAAGCAGAGCAATCACGAGAGAGTAGATACCTGTAGATTCTGAGACTGCCTGTCCCACGAGCATTGTTCTGGTAATAAGGCTGGCGTGTTCCGGTGCTCTGGAAATACCTTCACAGGCTTTTCCAGCTACAAAGCCTTCTCCAACGCCTGGTCCCAAAGCTCCGATACCCATGCAAATCCCAGCTCCTAAAAGTGCTGCGGCGCGTGCTAATTGATCCATTCTATCCTCCAAATATTTTTTATTTTACTGCAAAAATTAATAAAAAGGAAATTATCAAGGCATAAATTGCCGTTGATTGCGATACTGCGGCACCCAGAAACATGGTGCGCATGATATAAGTTCGTTGACGGGGAAAACGACCCATCATTCTGCTCGCTTTTCCTGCTACATTACCTATACCGATGCCGGGACCAATCGTGCCGATGCCAATGGCAAGTCCTGCGCCTAAATAGGCAAATGATCTGATAAGGATGCCCCCGGCTGTGATATTGGGAATACTTGCCTGCAAAGGCGTAGAATATAATAACAGTAAACTTACCAGTAAGGCAAAAATACTCGACGTTTGGGCCAGGGCCTGACCGATGAGCATATTGCCGGTAATAGTCAGATTATACTTAGGCATTCGGCAAATGGAATCACAGGCTTCACCTCCGGCATAACTCGTACCAATTACGGGACCTAAAGAACCCAAACCCATTGCCAGCCCGGCTGCCAGCAGAGCTGCAGCACGCAGCCAGCCACCTTCCACGACATCAAATCCACCAAATAATAATAAGAGACTGATAACCAGAGAAAAAATCCCTCCGGTTTCCGTGACCGCCTGCCCGATGAACATTGTCCGGAATAGTGAATCACGTGATTCGGGCTGATGCATCATGCCGCGGGAGGCGATACCCGCAATATAACCAACACCGGTTCCACAAGTTATGGAAGCAATGCCCACACTAAGCGCAGCACCCATATATGCTGCAACGCGTATTATTTCTACTGTAAATTCCATCAATTTACTCCGTTATTTCCACACCGATATAGGTGAGAGCCAGCATCGTGAACACAAATGCCTGAATCGTCCCCACAAAGATGCCAAAAAACATATTCAATCCAACCGGTAATACAACATAATTCACCAGCGAAGATACAACGACTATAATAATTGCTCCACCCAGGATATTTCCAAAAAGACGGAAAGAAATGGAAACAACTTTGGATATTTCTGAAACCAGATCTAAGGCTGCCAGGGGATTTTTTACAGGATTTACATAATGCTCTAAATGTCCCCAAAGCCCTTTTACCCTGATAGCCGTGAAATGAACTACAAAGACAGCTACTATCCCAAGTCCCAGCGGAACATTAAGGTTTCTGGTGGGTTCCATAAATCCCGGAACAGGGATCAAACCAATCATATTACATAGCCAGACGAAGAGGAATATTGTAACAATGTAAGGCGTAAAACTCGTTCTATCTTTGCCCACGGCATCCTTAACAAATTCATCAAAAACGTTATAAACCATTTCAATGACGAGCTGTGAGCCTGATGGGTGGTGGGCCAGTGATCTTCTGATAAAGAATATGCCGAAGAAAAACACCAGATCAACTATCAGCAGCATTCTCAGTAAATTGAAAGCACTTATGGCTGCTGCCTCGCCAAATACGTTACGGAAAAAATTATATGCCTTAAAACTGCCGTAAATCCTGGGAAGATGCGCCAAAGGTTCCAGTATTTCATGTGGTAACTTGTTTTCCATTAAGATGCGGTGTAAACGGGCAGTATCAAGCCGTGATAACGGCTGATCATTCATAACCAGACCTGAGAGATATTGTTGTTCGGGATCGCTGCTGGAAAGCAGAGTGAGAAATCTTTTCTCCATAAATTTATTATTGTTGATCACCTTTTCGTTCAGCTCGTGCAGCAGCATAGCCTGGCTATGGATATTCTTTGCGAAATCATCTTTTTCCAGAACTTCCTTCGTTTGCAGTCTCAGAGACGAGACAATCTTTTCCATAACCGGGTCGGGTGACAACAGAAGGCTTTTAAATCGGGTAAAATCCTTAATTTCGTGAGGTTTTAGATTGTTTACTATGACAACGTATTCATCCTTTTGGAAATCTTCGGTAATCTTTTCCTGAAGCTCATAACGGCTTTCCACATTATGAAATACGAATCTGCCGGATTCAAAGCCTATTTCCAGTTTCTTCTGGAAACTGCCGCTTATAATCACCAGCAAAGCCTCAACTATTACAAAAACTATTAAGACAGGTTTCAGGCTACCCTGCTTTTTTGCCATATTTACTCCTGACCTTTTGAGCCTGAGACATTTTCCAGTAACTGTGTGATTATGATCACAATCTGTCCTGTAAGCAACCCAAGGCCATATAAAATAACATTGATACCAGCAAATTTTACCAGAATTACCGAACAAACTATCAAAATCAGATACCTAAGATAAAAATTCTTAAATACTTCCAGCCTTGCCTTGTTTTCATTCAGGCTCAGGTTACCTGTAATATTCCGGCTGAGCCACCAGATATTCAGCAGACTAAGAATAGCTCCTGAAATAAAGCTGGCAACGCTTTTCATCTGCCAAGGCAAAAAAAGAAGCGCTATACCTATTGTCAAGCACATAATCCTCATTATCTGCTTGATATATTTTGCATTACTCATCCTTTTTATCTATCCTCAGCTGTTTTTCCATCAGCTTGTAACTGCTGAAACCTCCGGCAGCAATGCCAATTATTATACCAATGAATTGCAGATTTAAACTAAAACCAGCCAATGATATAAGCCAGCGTATGAGGGCAAACCAGAGAATGATATTTACCACCATCACCAGCCCCAGTTGCCCCACAAGTGCAATGTATTTCATAAAGGAGATATCGGTTTTATTACCGTGCAACTTCATCTTTCTTTCTAATTCAAACTTGTTGTTTTTTCTGTTTGTTTCCATAGTTCTTCTGGATCAATGAATTTCTGATTTTTGCTGATTGAAAAATGCAGGTGTGATGCCGTACTAAAACCGGTTGAGCCTGCGAGTCCGATGGGGGCTTCTTTCTCGATGAAATAGTTTTCATCCACGATAATCTCACTCAGATGTCCATAAAAGCTGTTATAACCATTTAAATGATCAATAATTATCAGATTACCGAAATATTCATCAAAAGCAGCTTTGATTACTTTACCTGCCGCAGCTGCATAGACAATATCCCCCTCTGGCAGGGCAATATCAACGCCCTGGTGCAGCTCCGAAAATGGCTGACTGATAAATATTTCACCTTTTACAGGGGGCATTTCCGGTAGAAATCGGTTGGCGATAAGGCTGTCAACCTGCTGATAATCTGAGTATCTGGCAGATTGCAGATATTTTTCCAGCAGTTGCCTTAAATCCTGTTTTTCAGCAGTCTCTTTCTCAGGGATTATGGGTTCTGAAATGTTTTTTTCCTGTTGTTTCAGTTCCCTCACCACCTTCTGGTTATCAAGATAATACACAAAAAATAATAACAACAGCAAAATCAGCAAATAGCAGCAGAATTTACTCATATGAATTTCGAAGTATCTCCAGTATCTTTTCTAATTCTTTCCGGTCTTTATAAAAGATACTGATCCTGCCTTTACTATTTTCATCAATAATATTGATTTTGATAGATAGTTTTTCTCTCAATTCTTTCTCATATTTACTGATAAGCTCAGATTTGTCTTTTTTTGGCTTCTTTTTAACGACCTTCCCGCCGGTAGCTATTTTCCGTGCTTCCAGTTCAGCGATTCTCACTGTAAAGCCCTCATTGACTATCCGGGCAGCAAAATCTTCCTGCATTCCCTCCGGCACCTGCAAAATAGCCCGTGCATGTCCGGATGTCAGCTTGCCCTCCATGATCATCTGCTGGATGGCAGGGGAAAGCTTCAATATTCTTATGCAGTTGGAGACCGTTGTTCTTTCCTTTCCCACAATCTCACTGATCTGCACATGGGTTAAACCAAACTCTTCGTTTAATCTCTGGTAAGCAGAGGCTTCTTCAATGGCATTCAGGTCTTCCCGCTGGATGTTTTCAATGATGGCAAACTGCAATTGCTCCCGGGGAGAAATACTCCTGATAATTACGGGTATCTCGGTAAATCCAGCGATTTTGGCAGCTTCCAGTCGCCGCTCTCCTGCTACCAGTTCATACTTACTGTCTGCATTTCTGGTCACGATCACCGGTTGCAGTATTCCGTTACGCCTTAAGGATTCAGCCAGCTCTGCCAGCTTCTCAGCATTAAATACTTTTCGGGGCTGATAGCGGTTTGGTAATATGCTATCTACTTTCAGGGTTGTTATTCCTGTCGTTCTATCTGTTGATTCCGGTCCGGCGGCAAACAATGCCTCCAATCCTTTTCCTAAGCTATCTCTTGACATCTTCTTATGACTTCCTTTGCTAAATCTAAATAACCCTTAGAACCGGTTGACGTTATGTCATAATGAAATATTGATTTCCCAAAACTTGGGCTCTCGGAAATCTTTACGCTGCGGTGAATTATGGTATCAAATACCTTACTCTGAAAATAGCGCCTTACTTCTCGCGCCACCTGCCGTGAAAGATTCAGACGCCGATCGAACATGGTTAGCAATATGCCCAGCACATGCAGGGTCGGATTTATAGCTTTTTTTACCATTTCCACGGTAGTAGTAAGCTGGGCGACTCCTTCCAGAGCAAAATATTCGCACTGAATGGGAATGATCACTTCATTGCAGGCAGTAAGAGCATTGATCGTAAGTAGACTGAGTGAAGGCGGACAGTCAATGATCACAAACTCATAATCATCTTTGATCTCATCTAAAGCAAATTTCAGCTTGTTCTCCCGGGAAAATTCACTTACCAGCTCTATTTCCGCGCCTGATAGATCTACGCTGGCTGGCGCTATAAATAGATCCGGCAGAATTTCATATTGATGAATAACATCCTTGAGATTGCTTTTCCCGATTAGCGCATCATAGATATTGGGCTGCTTCTTTTCCATACCCAGCCCACTCGTGGCATTCCCTTGCGGATCAAAATCTATTAATAGCGTTTTCTTCTCAAATATCCCCAGCGCCACAGCCAGATTGACTGCGGTGGTTGTTTTCCCCACACCACCTTTCTGATTAACTATTGCAATTACCTTTGTCATCTGCCTCTCTCAATGTTCCATGTGAAACATCTCTTTTTTTATCTCAATCAGTATCCTGGTCCCCACCCGTGGGTGAGAAATATTATAACTCTTGTAAAAGGGAAAAATCTCCAGGTCATCCAGTTTTTGCGATTTATATAGCAACACTTTGCCCTGCCGGACTAAAAGCTTTTCCATTGCCTGTTTAAATACACGCTCCTGGCGAACTGACCGGCTGAGAATAACGTCAAAGTATCCCTCCCAGCTTCTATCTAATTCTTCCAGTCGTGATGTAATTGGAAAGCATTCTGTCAGGTCAAGCTTTTTTAAAATATTTCTTACAGCCTCCATTTTCCTGTTTCGCGAATCCAGCAGATACATCCTGGTTTCGGGAAACAGTATTTTTAATGGGATGCCGGGAAGCCCGCCACCGCTGCCAAAATCCAGTATTGTTTCCTGACTGAAACTTACGAATCTGATTATGAGAATGCTGTCCAAAATGTGATTATACCAGATATCGGCAGCATCCGCCTGCCTTGATATCAGGTTCACCTTTTCATTTGCTTCCCGCAGATAACCCTGAAAAGCAGTCAGCTGCTCCAGTTTTTCTTCTATCCCTGTTATTCCACAGGAACTGAGATATTCTCTAATTACATGCGAATATTCCATTTACACTCCATGGGCAATCTTTAACACCCGCCCAGTTTGTCAAGCATCACAACTGCTTCTAACCCATATTATGCAGTAGAAATTTGCGAATAGCTGCAATATTTTTGCACAGAGAGAGTTAGATAATTTTCATAAATATAAAAATAATATTCATAAAAATTCTCATTCTTCTCTGTACTCAAAATCTTACTACTCTTCATCAAATCCTATTGCACAAAATGGGTTTACTTATTATTCGCAGGTTTGAAACTTATGATTTCGTTAACCCGAATGTAAAATCTTATGATGGATTAATTAAAACTATCTTTCTGTTATTAAGATAATTGATAAACAGAATATTCTCCTCATTAAACTGAGCAGTATCAAGCATATTGGGTTTTGTAGACATGTTTAGCGATTAATGATTGCCTGATATAATGTATGAGAGTCAGCAGAAAACTTTCAGTTCCACAGTTAAAATAGTATTATATAATGATTTTTATTGACTTGATTATAAATTTTATGTTTTTTGATTTTAGTGTGGTGAGTTTATTTAGGAAATAAATTTTTAAAGGCTGGCTCATGGTACAAGGGAGTTTAAGTTTCGAAAGATTACCAATAGATGTTCTTCTCGTGGAAGATGAGAAACTGATGAGGGACTCTATTGCCGAGATCATGAAGCGCCGCGTTAACAATGTCTATATTGCCGATAATGGTAAAGAGGGCCTGGAGCTTTTTCACCTTCACCGACCACAGATCATTCTTACCGATATCCGAATGCCTGTTATGTCCGGTCTTGATATGCTCAAAGAAATTCGCAGGATTGATGATTCCACTAAAGTTATCGTGATTTCTGCCCACAGTGAAACTGATTACCTGCAAAAAGCTATAAACCTGGGAGTGGACGGATTTCTCATGAAGCCTGTCAACATTGATTCCGTCATCAATCAGGTGAGTAAGGTAACAAGGCAGATCGTGCTGCAGATGAAAGCCCAGGAATATGAGAATAAACTGAAAAACCTCAACGAACTGATCTTTCAGAACCGCAGCAGGGCTGCCCATATGCAGTCTTCTATGGCTCCTTCCTGGTTAATGCCGGAAAAGAAAATCCTCTTCTCTTCTAACTACGTGGTGGACGAAAGCACACCCAGCGGGGATTTCTTTGATATTATACCTATTTCGGAAACACGTTATATAACTTATCTGGGTCACCTGCCCCAGCATGATATAAAAAGCACGATGATCATGCTCACTATCAAGATGACCTTGGATACTATCATCAAGAACGAACTCGAAAATGCCAGTCCCGGAATCATTCTTGACCGTCTAAAAAAAATCCTCGGCTCCCAGATATTAATTAATGAAATGGAATTACTCGTCTGTCTGGTGGATTCCGACTTTGAATTTGTCCGCTATGCCGCGATCGGTCCTGTGAATATTCTTCAATTCGATAAGTCTACTCGCGATTTTTGTCCTCTGTTAAGAAATGAAAGCTCCCTTACAGAAGAAGATTTCGAACAGTTACCTTCTCTTTTCGAGGAAACCGAGTTTGCCTTTAATGATAATAAACTTAATTTCATCTTTTCCAGGAACCTGGAAAAATATGAAGCACCCCATAATTCCCCTTTAGGCTTATCCGGCATTAAATCTGTGCTCAATTCCCTTGATTATACCGATGACTTTCTCATTCCCTATCTTTTCCCATGTGCTTTGAATGAACAAAATTATAAATTCCATACCAATGATTTCACTTTCCTCATGTTCAGAAAAAATTCCCTCAATAAAATAAATAAAAAAAATCTCCTGGTTACTTTCAAATCTGTTCTTACCAAAACCTCTCTCATTAGAAAGGAATGCGAACAGTTTGTCCTTGAAAATACCGGCATGGAAGAACTTTCCTTCCAGGTAGAACTGGTAATTGCCGAATTACTCACCAATATCATCGTCCATGGTTTAAATAATAAACCCGATACTATGGTTGTGCTGTCTTTGGATATTATAGACCAGGTGACCATAAGCGTCTGGGATAAAGGTGTCGCCTGGGAACTGCCCAAACTGGACAAAAACGATCCTTTTGACCTTGTTGATATTGATGCCACCTCCGGTAGAGGTATGCCCATTATAGTCACTCTTTCAGATCGTCAGGAAAGAAAGAGAATTGATATGATCAACCAGACAAAAATCTTTTTTAATATTAATCCTGAAAAGGAGAGCTTATGATAGATATTTCCTTCAACCTCGCGGATGACATTGGCATTGTTAAGATCAGCGGTGAACTCGACGCCTCAAATTCTAAAGACCTGCGTAAAGCATTTGATGATTATTTTAATCGGACAAGTATATTTATTCTGGATTTCTCAGACCTGCAGTTTATGGACAGCACTGGTTTGGGAACCATTATCAGGATATTTAAACATGCTGAACTGAAACAGGGCTACCTCTGCATTGCCAATCCTCGTAATAAGGCTGCCCGTGTCCTGCATATGACCCAGGCTCATAAGGTTATCAATATCTTCGATACCATTGATGAAGCCCTGCAGTCAATTAAATCGAATTAATAATTCTTTACTGTAATTATCTCTATGTTTGATTTATACTTCATTGATAAGGCGGGATTTCTAATAATAATCCCTGTTATGATAATGATTAACTCCTGCCAGTAACGAAATGGCTGCGATGGCAGCCGTTTCTGCCCGCAGGATATGATTTCCCAGAGTTATAGTCTGCACTTTTTCCAGTTCAAATAGTTTCCGCTCTGCTTCCGAAAACCCACCTTCCGGTCCTATAATCAAACCCAGTGGCTGGTCTCCGGCACTTTCCCGAACAGTAAATAAATGTTCGCTTTCCCCCGTTTCAAGCGCTACTACTGGTAAAAATCCGTCGCTACGCATCTTCTGCAGAGTTGTTTCCAGATCATGGCATTCGCCTATTTCCGGCAGCCAGGCATTATCACATTGCTTGATGGCGGCTATGGCTACTTTCAAAAGCTTATCACTCAGATTATCATTACCTTTACGGATAGTTCTTTCTGTTTCAACCGGATAAAATGCCTGGCAGCCCAGTTCCGTGCATTTCTCAATTATCAGGTGGTCATGTCTGTTTTTCAGCAGAGCAAAACCAAGCGCCATATAGGGATGTGTCTGTTTAAACTCCGTAATTTTTGTAACTGAAATCAGAAGCTCTTTTTTCGTTACTTCCTGGATTTCTGCTTCCGCCAGTATACCCCTGCCGGTGGTGATCAATACCTGGTCCCCTGTCCGTTTCCGTAATACCTGAATAATGTGATGATATTCTTCACCCTTTACCGTATAAACCGAATGTCCCTTTTCGATCTCTGGATAATAAAATGAAGGCATGCTTATCTCCCTCTAAGTTTTTATGTTAAAAATAAATGCATCATCCTGCTGAAAAAGCTTTTCTCCGGTTTATAATGTTCTGTGTTCTCCAAAGCAGCAAGCTTTTCGTATAGTTCCTTTTCCTCCCGCGATAGCTTATGGGGGATCATTACTATCACTTCCACAAATAAATCACCTGTATAGCTGCTGTTTACATAAGGCAATCCCTGTCCTCGCAGGCGAAAAGTCTTACCGGACTGCGTTCCAGCCGGAATTTTCATCTTTATTTTTCCCGAAAGCGTCTCCACCTGTACTTCGCAGCCTAATATTGCCTGTGACACTGAAATGGGGAATCTCAGCTTCAGATTTGCCTCTTCTCGCTCAAAACGCGGATGTTCTTTTTCAGTGATATGAACAAGTATATCTCCGTTTTCCCCGCCATTTCTGCCTTTATTACCGCTGCCACGCATTCTGATGTACTGCCCTTCGGCTACGCCTGCCGGGATTTGCACTTCAATAGTCTTGATCTTGCCGACTCTGCCCTCTCCCTGGCATTTTTTACAGACGTTTTCAATGACGGTGCCTTTACCATGACAGGTGGGGCAGGGTACTACAGTCTGCATCTGTCCGAATAACGAGCGCTGCATCTGCATTACCTGCCCTCGACCCTGGCATTGCGTACAGGTTTTCGTTTTCCCGTCTGCCGAACCGGTTCCATTACAACTTTCGCAATTATCTTTCACGTTCAGTTTCAGTTTTTTATTCACACCTTTGGCTATTTCTTCCAGAGTCAGGGAAAGTGTCAACTGCATATCTTCGCCTTTGTTTCGTCTGCCGCCACTGCGGCTGCGTCCGAATCCGCCTCCGAACAGGCTTTCAAAAATACTGCCCAGTCCTTCCCCAAAAATATCGGAGATGTCATCAAAATGGGTGAAATCATTCATGCCAAAGCCACCCCCGCCGAAAGCACCTTCCAGGCCTGCATGCCCAAACTGGTCATAACGGCTGCGCTTATCAGCGTCGCTCAGTACTTCATAAGCTTCCGATGCTTCCTTGAAACTCTCTTCCGCTGCCTTATTATCCGGATTCTTATCAGGGTGGAATTTCATCGCCAGCTTGCGGTATGCTTTCTTGATCTCATCGGCGCTTGCCTGCTTTTCCACCCCCAGTACTTCATAATAATCACGTTTTGCCATAATATTCCTTTATCGTTTATTCATCGGTGCCCAGAAAAAAACAGGCAGTATACTCAGTAAAGTATATTGCCTGAAAATTTCATTTATTTATCTTCGTCAACTACTTCGAAATCGGCTTCGATGGGTCCATCATTACCCTCTGGCTGTTCCTGAGTGGCTCCTTTCATTTTTCCGGGATCAAAATGCGCGTCCTGAGTCTGTTCTCCACCTGCGCCCTGCTGCTTTTGCATATCCGCATAGAGTATTTCACTCATCTTCTGGGCCTTCTTTGCCAGTTCTTCCTTGATGGCTTCATATTCCTCCTTGCCGGTTGCTTTTTCCAGTTTCTCTTTTGCTTCTTTCACGGCAGCTTCCACTTTTGCCTTTTCATCAGCAGGTATCTTATCACCATACTCTTTCAGGCTTTTCTCCACTGAGAAAATGAATGCATCCAGCTCATTACGTGCTGCTATATTTTCCTGCTGCTTTTTATCTTCCTCGGCATGCGCTTCCGCATCCTTAACCATGCGGTTGATCTCATCTTCATTCAATGAACCCGTCCGCTCTATTTTAATGGATTGCTCCCTGCCAGTACCCTTATCTTTAGCTGATACGTGCAGTATGCCATTGGCATCAATATCAAAGGTCACTTCGATCTGCGGCATCCCGCGCGGTGCCGGAGGTATATCCGTCAAATCAAAACGCCCCAGAGTACGGTTATCTTTTGCCATTGAACGCTCTCCCTGCAAAACGTGAATGCTTACTGCCGGCTGATTATCCGCTGCCGTGGAAAATACCTGGCTCTTCTTAGTCGGTATTGTCGTGTTGCGGTCGATCAGTTTTGTCAATACTCCGCCCAGGGTTTCAATGCCCAGCGAAAGCGGAGTAACGTCCAGCAGAAGTATATCATTCAGGCTTTCATCACCACCCATGATGCCCCCCTGAATTGCAGCGCCAACTGCTACAACTTCATCAGGATTTACACTTTGGTTAACTTTCTTGCCAAAGAATTTTTCTACTGCTTCCTGAACAGCCGGAATGCGCGTGCTGCCGCCCACGATCAATATCTCATCTATGTCACTCGTTTTCAGATGTGCATCGTTTAAGGCCTTGCGGCAGGGTTCAATGGAGCGTTCCACCAGGTCAGAGGTTAAACGGTTAAATTCTGCTCTGGTCAGATCAAGGTTCAGATGTTTCGGTCCTGAAGCATCTGCCGTTATAAAAGGCAGATTGATATTCGTTGTCCCGGTTCCTGAAAGCTCTATTTTTGCCTTTTCTGCTGCTTCCTTGATGCGCTGCAATGACATCGGATCACTGGAAAGATCTATCCCGTCCGTCTTCTTGAAATTGCTCAATATCCAGTCCATTATCTTCTTATCAAAATCATCACCACCCAGATGCGTGTCTCCATTCGTGGAAAGCACTTCCACAACTCCCTGGGCCACGTCAAGTATGGAAATATCAAATGTACCTCCGCCCAGGTCATATACTGCCACTTTTTCTTCTTTCTTGGAATTCAAGCCATAAGCAAGAGCTGCTGCTGTGGGCTCGTTGATGATGCGCTTCACTTCCAGTCCCGCGATTTTCCCTGCATCCTTAGTCGCCTGACGCTGTGCATCATTGAAATATGCAGGAACCGTAATTACCGCTTCCGTCACTTCCTGTCCCAGATGTGATTCCGCAGTTTCCTTCATCTTACGCAGGATCATTGCCGAGATCTCCTGCGGTGAATAATCAGTATTCTCTATGGGGATATGAACCACAGCTTCCTTGAATTTACCACCTCTGATGTCATAAGTCACATTTGATATCTCAGATGCCACTTCATTTAACTGTCTGCCCATAAAACGTTTAATTGATGATACCGTATTCTTCGGATTGGTTACCGCCTGCCGCTTGGCAAGCTGACCAATCAAACGGTCTTTATCTTTGGTGAAAGCAACCACAGATGGTGTGGTGCGCGTGCCTTCCGCATTCTGAATTACTACCGGCTTCCCACCTTCCATTACGCTTACGCAGGAATTAGTCGTGCCTAAATCTATCCCTATTATCTTTCCCATAATATCCTCCTGGATTTATTTCTTTTTATTTTTTTTCTTTTTATCATTACTTTCCGCAGTCTGCGGATTTTCACCATTCGCTACTGCCACTCGTGCGGCTCTTATCACTTTCCCGTTCATGGTATAACCGTTCTGGATCACGGCTGCCACTGTATTCTCTGCCAGTTCCGAAGGTATGTGCGCCAGCGCATCATGAAACGCGGGATCAAATGAGGCTCCCTCGGTTTTGATCTTTTCCACTCCTTCACGCTTCAAAATGTTTTCTATCTGCTTATAGATCAGCTCTATCCCTTTACGGAAAGATGCCATTTCCTGCGCTGCTTCAGCATTATGCAAAGCCCGCTCAAAATTATCCGTTACATCGCATAATTCCAATACCAGCCGCTGATTGGCATTACGTATCCAGTCGCTCTTCTCTGCCGTTGTCCGCCGCCGAAAATTCTCAAACTCCGCCGCTATCCGCAGCCATTTATCCCGCAACTCCACATTCTCGCGTTCCAGCTTTTCTGTCAGCGTCTCCGGTGCCGGTTCTTCTTTTATTTCCTCTGCCTTGTCCACGGCTTCCTGTTCTATTTCTCTTTCTTCAACCATTACGTGTTACCATCATTCCTTTCTTCGTTGTTTCCGTTATCGTCCTGGCGAAATCTCTCACCAGCGTAATATTCTTCCTGTAATCCATCCTTACGGGTCCTAATATCCCCAGGTAACCCGGTACACCATATATGTCATAACGGGCATAGACCAAAGCATATTCCGCCAGCTCCGGCCGTATTAGATCCTCTCCCATTAATATCGTGCATTCTCCCTTTAACTCATGCCGCTGCATTAGATTGATCAGGCTGTCCTGCCGCTGAATAAAACTTAAAAAGTTCAGTATCGCATGCCGGTCGTCAAATTCCGGCTGCTCCAAAAACTTCACGCTCCCGTCAAAATGGATGAAATAACCAGACATCTCGATCAAAGCATTATGCAATCCACGTAGAAAATTCTTGAACAGTATGCTTTCCTTACCAAATTTATCCTGGATCTCCTGAAGATATTTATTCTGAATATCATAGATCCGCAATCCCACCAGCTCCTCATTAATGTGCTTCACTATAATGCGCAACTGGCGTGGGGATATCTCATTTTCCGTCTTTAAAATTACTGTCTTATCAAGTCCTGAATCCAGACTAACTACAAAAAGAAGCTTGTTCCGCGAAATATGAAAAACATCAAGATGTTCCAGATAACCATATGATACCTGCGGCTCTGCAACAAAGGATAACTGATCCGTCTCTTTCGCCAAAAGCTGCATTATGTAATGCAGCGCCATCGGAGTGTCGCGGTAATACTGCACCAGCAGATTCCGCAGTAGTGTTACATTCTGATATTCCGTCTTATTTAACTGCGGACAAACCATTTCCAGGTATTCCCGGTATCCGCGTATCGTGGGAACTCTACCCGCTGATGTATGCGGCTGATAGATCAGGTTTTCCTTCTCCAAAAGATTCAAATCTATCCGTATCGTTGCCGAAGAATTGTCCGGCAGGTATTTTTCACAGATCAATTTCGACGATACCGCTTCCCGGTTCTTTATATATTCATCTACCAGATACTGCAATACATCACACCGTCTCTGTTCATTCTTTTTCATTCCCGCCAGTATTCTCCTTTCCTTTTTTTATTAGCACTCTAATGCCCCGCCTGCTAAACCGTGCCACTCCTATAATATAAAGAAAAACTGTCAATCTAAAAATAAGAGTGCTAATTTTTCGTTAACTGAGACTCGTGGTTCGTGTCCCGATATGTGAAACTCGAATAGTGAACCGGGATTATCCGGCGCTAACCTACAGTGTGGTAATTACGGAAGGGAGAAGGGAAGAAAGTGTGTTGAAATTGGAAGTTCCGTACTAGCTTCAGCGGTAATTATTAAATCGTCAATCCTTTATTTGACGCTCCTTGCCTGCCAGGCTGCTCCATTTACAGAGAAGCAGTTATCAACGTAAATCGTCTGTTGAATAGTGCTGTTATCATAATATTTTCGGTGATATACACACAGAACGGGTGAAAGTTTATTGGGCGAATGATGATTCGCCCAATTATCCGTTCCTATCCAAAATCAGGCGAATCTTTATTCGTTCTTATATAATATGAATAATCCATCAACGCAAAAACTACTTCATTATAAATTTTGCAGTCCATCGCCAAAATCCAGTTTCGCCGGCTTTCGTATTAAGTTTCAAGGTCTAATCATTACGAATCGTCAATGGAGTGTGGATATGTTGAGACAGGTTGTTAGGAATATTTTTCCTACAACTCCATTTCTCTGCATAGTAAACAGAATGATAGAATTCAGGGTGCACGGAAGAAATGAATCAGCAAAATAACTGAAAACAAGATGATGGCGGACCAGGCACTAATGGTGTGTGCTTCACTTTCTGTAATATTGAGGGAATGTTAATTCTAACAATACCTTGTAGGAATGGAAAATTATGGACTAATTATACAGAATAAAATATTTGCTCTGAAAATAAAAATGAGAGAAAGAGAAGAAGATAGATAATCATAACTTAATAAATAGGAGTAGATTGATGAGTATAGAAATAAAGGAGTTTGGAATGAAAGAGATATTTGCGATTATTTTGCTGCTATCGATAGCAGTTTATGCCCGGGGGGTAAGCGTTTATGAGGTTCAGTTCACTGATGATCCCTTTGGAGATTCTCCCCTGATTAACCAGGTGGTAACCGTGAGTGGGATAGTTTCTGCCACAAACTGGTATATCAGCGGGTCTGACAGCAATTTTTGTATTACTGATGCAGAAGGTGGAGCCTGGAGAGGTATCTTTGTATATAACTTTGATTATAGTGTGGAATTAGGCGATGAAGTGGAAGTAACTGCTCTGGTGCAGGAGTATTATGGTTTTACTGAGCTGAGCAATGTGGAAAATGTTGTGATCCTTTCCAGTGGTAATGCCGTTCCGGCTCCGGTAGTGATCAGCACCAGTGAGCTATCCGGTACGGAAGCTTATGAGGGAGTACTGGTGCAGGTGAATAATGTGATAGTTACTCAGGGGCTGGATAATTATGGTCAGGCATATATAAGTGACGGCAGTGGAAATTGCCAGACTGATGATGCCATGTTTAATTATAATCCCGTTGTGGGAGAAGAATATGCTGCAATAATCGGGATTGTTGATTACAGTTTTGATGAATTTGGTTTAAATCCCCGCTGTAGTGAAGACCTGGGGTATACGATAGAACCGGGATTCATCACTGGAACAGTATGTCTGGCAGGTGGAACCGGAGAGGTTTCAGATGTGACCATTATGGCTGGTGATTATTCAATAAATCCGGGAGCTAACGGCTTTTATATGCTGGAAGTATCACCTGGTACTTATGATGTTTCGGCAGTTCTGGCTGGTTATTTCACCGGTACTATCGAAGACGTGGTTGTGGAAGAAGGAGCTAATGTAACCGGAATTGATTTTGAATTGATGCCCATTGGTGATACTACTATCTATGATGTCCAATATACCGCAGAAATATCTGGCGATTCCCCTTTAGCGGGTCAGGAAGTAACAATCAGCGGGATTGTAACCGCCACAGGGTTCGGCGGTTATGAAAATTTCTTTTTATCTTCACCTGATGGTGGTGCCTGGAATGGTATTTATATCTATCAATCTGATTATGAAGTGGAAGAAGGTGATGCCGTGACCTTAACCGGAACTGTTGGTGAATATTATGGTTTTACAGAAATCAGCTATCTGACAGAATTGATAATTGAAAGCAGTGGCAATCCCGTTCCGGTTCCAGTAGATATCACAACCTCAGAACTGTCATCTTCGGAAGCTTATGAATCCGTTCTGGTGCGGGTAAATAACGTAGAAGTGACTATAGCCCCCAATGAATACGGGGAAGCATATATAGATGATAATAGTGGTGCATGCCAGCTTGATGACGGATTTGTGTTTAATCCACAATTAATGGTGGGAGTAGAATTTCTTTCTATCACAGGTGTGGTGGATTATGGTTATGACCAGTATGGCTTGCAACCCCGTTATATGGAAGATTTTGATGATGGAACTCAGATTCCGCAAGTAAGTATTTATGATATTCAGTTCACTGAAGATATTTCCGGGGATTCGCCCTATCTTGGGCAAACAGTTGAAGTAAATGGTATTGTTACCGGCTTTGGATACAACAATAGTAATTATTTCTTTATTTCTTCCCCGACGGGTGGAGCCTGGAACGGTTTATATATCTATCAGTTTGACTATGAAGTAGCTATTGGTGATAATGTAACTATCATTGGAGCTATCAACGAATATTTTAACTTCACAGAGCTGGGTTTTGTTCAATCTTTAGTAGTAAACAGCAGCGGTAATACTTTGCCAGATCCAGTAGAACTCACAACGGCAGAACTGGCTTCCTCAGAAGCTTATGAATCCGTGCTGGTGAAAGTGAATGATGTAGCAGTTACCAGCGAAGTTAATGAATATGGAGAAGCATATATAGATGACGGCAGCGGAGCCTGCCAGCTTGATGACGGGTTTTTTACTAATCCGGAAGTAGTGCTGGGAGCAGAATTTGTTTCCATCACAGGGCTGGTTGATTACAGTTTTTATGAATATGGTTTGCAGCCCCGCAATATGGAAGATTTTGATGATGGAACTCAGATTCTGGAAGCAAGTATTTATGATATTCAGTTCACTGAAGATCCTTCCGGGGATTCACCCTATCTCGGGCAAATAGTGGAAGTAAATGGTATTGTTACCGGCTTTGGATACAATAATAATAATTATTTCTTTATTTCTTCCCCGGCGGGTGGAGCTTGGAACGGGTTATATATCTATCAGTTTGACTATGAAGTAGCTGTAGGTGATGATGTAACTATCACTGGAGAGATCAACGAGTATTATAACTTTACTGAGCTGGGTTTTGTTGAATCTTTAGTAGTAAACAGCAGCGGTAATACTTTGCCGGATCCAGTAGAACTCACAACGGCAGAACTGGCTTCCTCAGAAGCCTATGAATCTGTGCTGGTGAAAGTGAATGATGTAGCTGTTACCAGCGATGTTAGTGAATATGGCGAAGCATATATAGATGATGGCAGCGGGGTTTGCCAGATTGATGATGGTTTTTTTGCTAATCCGGAAGTTTTATTGGGAGCAGAATTTGTTTCCATCACAGGGCTGGTAGATTACAGTTTTTATGAATATGGTTTGCACCCCCGCAATCTGGAAGATTTTGTAACTGGCGTGCCGTGGCTCTATGGCGATGTCACAGCAGATGAAATGATAGATGCCTTCGATGCTGCTAATATCCTGCAGTATGCCGTTGGCTTGAATCCTTCCGGTGCAACACTACCCTGGACCTGGGAGTTAATTGCAGGTGACGTGGATGGTAATGAAGCAACGGAAGCTTATGATGCTTCTTTGATACTGCAATATAGTGTTGGTTTACTGGATATTTTTCCGGTTGAAGAAGGCAGAACAGGTGCGCCTTTCGCTCAACTGGTTTTCTGCCTGCAAAACGGTGAATTGACGGCAAGGGCAGTGGGTGAATTATATAGTGCCGTCATCAAAATAAATTCGGCTGATATTCAGATAGATTTTCCGCAATTCTCTACAGAGCTCCTTTGGGCTGTAAATCTGACTGAAAAGCAGATTGCCTTTGCCAGCTGCTCTCAACTTTCCGGGAAGATTCTCAATATCCCTTATCAGCAGAATTCTGCTGACCATTGTATCCTGATAGAAGCTACTGTTAATGGATGTCAGCAGCAGCCTGTAATTATGGAAAATCACAATTCCGAATTGGCAAATTTAGTTCTGGAAATATTTCCCAATCCCTTTAATCCCGTAACCAGCATAAAGCTGAATGTTAATGCAGAAAATACACCTGTGAAGGTGGATATTTATAATGTAAAGGGTCAATTGATCAATACGCTTTTCAATGGTTCACTGAATGCAGGTATCCATGACCTGAAATGGCATGGAACAGATGAAAACGGTAATACTGCTGGTAGCGGTGTTTATTTCTACAAAGCTCAAATCGGATCTCAGATTTCATCCGGCAAAATGCTGATGCTCAAATAGGAATAGCTGTTCCCCCCCCCGCCATCAGGGGGGGGATTTTTTCATTCTTCCACGGGAAAACTGGTGATCATCCCCAGAGCATAACGCATAATGAGCGAGCTGTCATAAGCTTCGATGAAAGTGTTGCCGTCAACATCGGCTCTGAGCTGGAGTTCGTTATTCCAGGGCAGAGGGGCATAAGGCACCGGGTCAATTCCCACAAAGTACTGCAGGATCAAAGCCGCATCAAAACTTTCCACACTGCCATTATCATCTATATCGCCATAAGCGGGAGAACCGAGGAGCAACAGAGAATTATGCAGGTTTAATCTGCCGCCGCTGACTGTTGTGCCATCCAGGTCAGGAAGCGGATCAACACCTGCCAGAATGGCGTCTTTGATCTGTAAAGCTACTGTTCCGGGATCATTGAGATAATCCTGCATTAGATATTCCGGTGCGGCAGAGAAGAGCAGTCCCACGGCACCTGTTACCTGGGGTGTTGCCATGGAAGTACCGGTTTTGTAGCTGTAGCCGGAATCATTAGTATCTGTGGAAAAGATGGAAGTACCGGGGGCGCCCAGGTCTATAGTTTCCAGTCCATAGCCGGCAGAACCGTTTTTGACGTCATGGGAGGTTGTATTGGTTACGGTGATCAGCCAGGGACTGGTACAGGCAGTAGGCATATCGAGGGTTTCATCAATGTTCCAGCTGATATTAGCAGTGGCAGCAGCACTGAGGATACCCACATAACCAAGGCTGTCATACATAGAGCTCCAGATTGGGTAATCGGCAGGATCTCCACCGTCCACCCCGAAAGAGGAATTAGTGGCAACCACAAATGCCCCGGCAGCACCCTGCGTTTCATTCCAGAGAGTGCGCATTTCCAGCACATAGCCGTAAGCTTCCACTACGGTAGCTTCCGAACTGGAAGAACCGGCTACGGGCATAATTTTAGCACCCCAGTTCACTCCGCAAACGCCAATGCCGTTATTGCCTCGGGCAGCAGCTATGCCGCAGCAGTGCGCACCATGTGAGCCGGAACCGGGATTACCGGTATGATTATAGGCATTCCAGCCGTCATAATCGTCAATATAGCCATTATCATCATCATCAATACCATTGCCAGGTATTTCCAGGTTATTCTTGAAAAACCGCAGATCGGGATGATTCAAGTCTGTGCCGTTATCCACAATTGCCAGCACGATTGTATCTCCGAGGGCAGTAACGCCACCGGTATCATAATCCCAGGCATCGGGGCTGTCCATATCGGAATCTAAGATACCCCCATTTTGCCCCGTATTATAATGGCACCACTGTTCATCAAAAGAGGAATCGTCAGGGAATGTCGCTCGGAGGGCAAGCACGTGGTTCAACTGGGCAAATTTGACTTGTGGCAGTTTCAAAAGGGCAGCAATATGAGAAGCTTCGCTTTGTGTATCTGCAATGCGGCAGTGCCAGATGTTCAGACGGGCAGAAAGCTGACTGACAGGGATAAGTTTTTCGGTTTCGAGTAGAGGTTTTACCGGGGCATTTTTAGCAAACTGCACCAGTAGTTCACGGGGAACATATTCATCGGGGAGCAGGATCATAGCAGAAAACAGTAACATAAATATAATCATAAGTCTTTTCATGTGACCTCCGGAAACAGGATATTTTATTCTGATTACATTTATGGATCAGGATTTAATTTGGGCAAGAAAAAAAAGGTCAGCAGATATCTGCTGACCTTTTATATATATTAATCTAAGTGATCAATGTTTGTGAGTTACTGCTTTCACGCAATCACCGGTTACCTTGCTGCGTTCGAAATAATTGGTATGCAGAAGCTGGTGTGCCTTATGTGAATTTGGTTCACCCAGGAAATCCGCATAAGCTTTCATCACTTCCGAATTGGAGTGAGAAGTACGCTTCACTGCCGCTGCATCTTCTTTATAAAGGCTCTGTCCACGACGGGCACGGTCGGCAATACTGCTGCCGAAAGGCTGACCACCGCCACCAACGCATCCGCCTGGGCAAGCCATGATCTCAATGAAATGGAATACTTCACCGGCAACGACTCTTTCCATAAGTTTACGGGCATTTCCCAGACCATGAGCAACTGCCACATGGAGGGGCAGTTCACCGCCGTCTTTTAAGGGAACCACGAGATTGGCTTCCTTGATACCAGCCATACCGCGGAAGGGTGTAAGGTTCAGATCGGCCATTTCTTTACCGGCAAGCACAAAATAGGCAGTACGCACGGCAGCTTCCATCACGCCGCCGGTAGCGCCAAAGATCGTGGCTGCTCCTGTATATTCACCCATGAGGTTATCGGCTTTTTCATCGGGAAGGTTTTTGAAATCTAAGCCTGCTTCTTCAATCATGCGGATAAGTTCACGGGTTGTGAGCACGTAATCCACATCCTGAAAACCGCTGTCGCGCATTTCAGGACGCTGGGCTTCGAACTTTTTTGCAGTGCAGGGCATAATGGAAACGCTGACTATCTTAGAGGGATCAATACCTTCTTTTTCAGCAAAATAAGTCTTGATCATAGTGCCAAACATCTGCTGGGGAGATTTACAAGTGGATACATTCTCTGCTACGCAGGGGAAATAGGTTTCCATGAATTTGATCCAGCCGGGGGAACATGATGTAATTACCGGAAGTTTGCCTCCGGTCACAACGCGGTTGATCAGCTCCATTCCTTCTTCCATAATCGTGAGATCGGCTGTAAAATTAGTGTCAAACACACGGTCAAAGCCCATACTACGCAGAGCGGCATACATTTTTCCGACAGTTACTTCTTCGGGATTCATCCCAAATTCTTCACCCAGGGTGGCGCGCACTGCCGGGGCTTCCTGCACGATCACATATTTATCAGGATCTAAAAGTGCATCCCAGACGCTGTCAATATGTGTCTGTTCACGCAAGGCACCCACTGGACAATATACAGTGCACTGACCGCAATTAACGCAGGGACTGTTCGCCATTCCGCGATCAAAGGACGTTGTGACCATAGTCTCGAATCCACGACCATCCAGAGTCAGCGCGAAAACCGTCTGGGTCTGAGCACAAACGGTGATACAGCGTCCGCAGTTGATACACTTATTGGGGTCACGCACGATGGATGGGCTACTGTAATCTATGGGTTTTTTCTCAAGCAGTGAAGGCAGATCCGAGGCTTGAATACCCAGGTGATATGCCAGGTCCTGCAGTTCGCATTTTCCGTTCTGCACGCAGGTGGGGCAGACTACATCATGATTGCTCAGGGTAAGTTCAACAAGAGTTTTTCTTAACTCACGCAGTTTATGGCTGTTTGTGGTAACATTCATACCTTCCCAGACGGGAGTGCAGCAGGCGCGCTTGAGGGGAGATTTTTCAATTTCCACTACGCATACGCCGCAGTTTGCCGTTGCTGGCAAGTCGGGATGATAGCACAAAGTAGGGATATTTTTACCCGCTTTCTTAGCTGCGGAGATGATCGCTGTTCCTTCGGGAACCTGAACTTCAATACCATCAACAGTAAGATTAATCATCTTTGACATACTGTTTCCTCCATATTTTTTTTAATTAATTCTTTTTAAAAAATCAGCTTTAAAATGCTCAATAGCGCTTCTGATAGGCATAACCAGACTTTGACCCAGAGCGCAGAAAGAAGAATGGAACATTGCTTCGGCGACCTTGTCCATATTATAAAGGTCTTCCGGGGCTCCTTTACCTTTTCTGATTTTACTGATCAGTTTATAAAGCATTTCATTGCCATTAGCGCAGGGTGAACATTTACCACAGGATTCATGACGGAAGAAGCGGATAACTGAATAAAGCATATCCACGATGTCGGCACGCTCATCCATCACGAGAATGGCGCCGGAACCCAGCACAGCCGCGTAATTTCTGAGACTGTTATAATCCATGTTCACATCCAGGCGTTCTATAGGCAGAAAAACACCAGCAGCGCCGCCAACCAGGGCAGCCTTGAACTGATGTCCCTCTTTAACGCCTCCGCCGAATTCATCAATAATAGTTCTTAATGACGTTCCCATATCCACTTCACAGAGACCGGGAAGGTTCACATCTCCCATAATCGTGAATACCTTGGTGCCACTGCAGCCATCAGGACCATAGCCTTTATACCATTCGCTGCCATTGGTTATAATTGCGGGCACATTCGCAATAGTTTCCACATTATTGACCACGGTGGGCAACTGCCAGGCACCCTGTACTCCCGGGAATGGCGGTTTTGAGCGCGGATTGCCACGATTTCCTTCCATTGACTCGATGAGCGCAGTTTCTTCACCGCACACATAAGCTCCAGCGCCGATCTTGATATAGATATCCAGATCAAAGCCACTGTCAAAAATATTGTTCCCCAGAAGCCCATATTCATAAGCATCTTTAATGGCAATTTCCAGGCGGTGAATACAGAGTTTATATTCACCACGGATATAAATATAAGCTTTAGTCGCCCCCACTGCATAAGAACCGATCATAATACCTTCCAGCAATTTGTGCGGGTCACCTTCCATGATGAGACGGTCTTTAAAAGTACCCGGTTCACCTTCGTCGGCATTGATCACAAAAAGTTTCTGTTCTGCTTTAATGGGAGCGGTAAATGACCATTTAAGTCCAGTGGGAAAACCGGCACCGCCGCGACCGCGCAGACCCGAAGCTTTCACTTCATCCACAACTTCACCGGGCTGCATAATTAATAAAGCTTTTTCCCAGGCTTCATATCCGCCGGCTGCCAGGTAATCCTTAATATCTTCCGGATTGATCTTACCGCTATTGGCAAGCACGATACGGTTTTTATAATTATAATCATAATGTTTCTTTAAAGGCGCTTTCAAGGCTAATCTGGTGACGGGGCGTCCTTTCAGAAAATGCTCACTGACTATTTCGGGAACATCAGCAGCCGTAAGGTTCACATACGTTACCTGTTCGGGAAATACCGTCATACTCACGCCGGTTCCGAATAAACCAAGAGTTCCGGTTTCCAGTATATTGATCTCATCACTCAGGTTATTCTTCTGGAGTTCGCTGCGCAGCAATGCTTCAATTTCTTTTACACCGGCTGCCAGTGACGAATCATCAATGCCTATTAATATGTGACTGCGATAGAATTTCATTTTTCACCTCCTGTATATGAGGCAATGATTTTATCCAGTTTCTCTTCCGTAAGATCGCCATACACGTCTTCATTGATCATCATAACCGGTGCATTACCGCAAACGCCCAGACAGGCGCATAATTCCAGAGTAAATAAACCATCGGAAGTTGTTTCACCTGCTTTCACCTTGAGAAGCTGTGCCAGCCTTTTCAGCATCTTTTCCGAGCCCCGCAGAAAACAGGGGGGCGACTCGCAGAGTCGGATTATATTTTTACCGCGGGGTTTAGTGCTGAACATCGTGTAAAAAGTTAAAACGCCAAAAATGTGGGAAGGCTCAATTTGAAGATATTCAGCCACCCACTCTACTGCCTCTTCCGAGATATACTGTTGCGGGTGCGTATCCTGGATTTCGTGCAGTATGTAAATGAGGTTTTCCTTTTCCGGAGTATATTTTTTAAATATCTCTTCGTACATAGCTTACTTCCTTTATTTTTTTTTATAAATTTTCTGTTGAAACCACATATTCATTAACAACTTTACCGTTTACCAGGTGTTCTGCCACCATTTTACGGGCTTTGGCGATATCCATGTTGCCATAAGTAATTGTGGGTTTGCCTTCTTCAATCACATCAACCACCGGTTCCAGAGAGGAAAGTCCTTTCTCACCGGTCTGGGTGACCAGCACATTTTTGATGCCACGCTGAGCAATCTCTTCCAGAATAGCTTTCATTACTTCCCGGGACCCCATGGCGATACCGGAAGTACCCATACCAACAACTACTTTAAACAAGTAATTGCTCTCTCGCAGCTTCATCTCTTCCTGCGCCTTTTCTCTAATCATCCTCAATTCTGCCAGTGTCTTCATAAATTCTCCTGATCTATTTTTTAATATACTAAAATAAAAAATTTCACCCCAGAGTCGGGGTAGCCTGGTTTCCATACTACCGGGAACAGTTGAAAACTATTTCATCGTAGAGATAATTTTCTCTATTTCAGGCACAATCTTTCAATCCAAAAGCAAAAGGAGCCATATGCTGACAAGCAAAAAAATAGATAAAGAGTGTAAATAGCACATTTTTATTATTGCCTAATATATCGTCTTCATTTGGATTGTCACTATTGAGAGGAAAATATGGATGATTTAAGGTTGCTTAAAGAAATAAAAAGATACAAGAATGGTATTTTCGAGATGCTTACAGATGTGGTGATCAGGGAAATCTCCTTCACTATATACATCAACGGACAGCGATTGACAGCTATGGCCTGTCTGCCGGAAAACCTAACAGCGCTTGCACTGGGATTTCTGCTTTCGGAAGGGCTGGTGCTGCATATGAAAGAGATTATATCCAGTACTTTTTCTCAGGAGGATTATTCCATCAACTTTGAACTGCAGATCCCGTCTGCCAGGCTGAGCAATTTTTTCCAGACAGGTGAAAAAACCTCAGGCTGCGGATCAAGTTTGACTTCTGCTTTGACCGGAAGCAGGGAAGCATTTCCTCCGTTTAAGATTGACCTTGATAGTGTTTTGCAACTGATGCAACAGTTTCAGCACAATTCGGTTCTCTTTCAGCAAACCGGAGGCGTTCACAGCGCGGGACTGGTTCATAATGAAGAAATTGTTTTTTTTGCAGATGATATCGGCAGGCATAATGCAGTGGACAAAGTTGCCGGTATGGCTTTGCAGAAGGAAAAGAACCTTAATGAGCACTATCTTCTCTGTAGTGGCAGAATTTCCTCGGAAATTGTGAAAAAGTGCGTGCGCCTGGGAATTCCACTCATTGTTTCCCAATCAGCAGCAACTTCCGAAGCCATACACCTGGGTTGGAAATATAAGGTTTATATAATCGGTTTCACCAGGGGAAAAAGGTTCAATATTTATACGGGTTTTGAAGAAGAAATATTCTCCCTGACTTGAGCAGGATTCTCATCTGAGTTACTTTGCAAATGGTCTTTAAACCTCCGCCTTTGGAGTAAATTAACCGGGTTAATTTCAGAACACCTGACTTCATAAAAGATAACTAAAATGTAATGCCATACATTTCAATATATTATCTCTTTTTTACCTTGCCAAAAAAAGATTTATAATTGGACTTAATCTTTAAAAAACATTGAGGATAAAATTATACAATTAGTTCCAAAAAATATCACTTCCGTAGAGAATATGAAAGTAGGAAGGAATTTATTGATGTATATAGATTCCGAAGTGGTATAAAAGCCACAAATTAGCGTTTCAATTATAAGACAGGAGGAAGTCGATCACGTTATCGAGGTTTGATGAAGATGATATCCAGTCAGATGTTGAAAACATTAGCCATTAATATGTACTGTGTTGCCAAATATTTGAGATAATTACGGAACTCAAGTTTCGCAGCTAAGATTTGAATTATAATTCAATGGTGAGCAGGGATGCCCTGAAAACGTATCCAGACCATCCCTGGTCTGGTTCTTTTTTATACAATCAGGGCAGGGATGCCCTGAAAACGTATCCAGACCATCCCTGGTCTGGTTCTTTTTATACAATCAGGGCAGGATGCCCTGAAAACGTATCCAGACCATCCCTGGTCTGGTTCTTTTTATACAATCAGGGCAGGATGCCCTGCGAACGTATCCAGACCATCCCTGGTCTGGTTCTTTTTATACAATCAGGGCAGGGATGCCCTGAAAACGTATCCAGACCATCCCTGGTCTGGTTCTTTTTATACAATCAGGGCAGGGATGCCCTGAAAACGTATCCAGACCATCC
>JAIPGO010000001.1 GCA_021736135.1 Candidatus Cloacimonadota bacterium | reverse complement strand
GGCCGGAGTATCACGAAAAGTTAATTTGCAGGGTTTATCAATGAGAATTTCAATATTCCCTTGATTAGTGTTGACATCAATAGACTTCAAATAGTAATCGTTTTTTTTGCATTACATGCCTCCTTTTTTTCTTTGTGCTGAAGTAGTAATAAAAAGGGAGCATTTCTTGTAAAGCTTTATTTTATATATCTTTATATGCGGATTTTGCGTTTTTTCGAGCTGCATAAAAGCATTGTAATGAGCAATAATATAATTTTAGCCATAAACCTCATCTGAAAATTTAAAACCCTTAAAAACGATATTTATGTCAATTCAGCAAATTAGCCTGAAATTTAGCTGTCGGTTCATTTTATTTGCCTAATAAAATCCAACTTACCGTTTTTCAACAGATTAAAATGAACAGTGTCAAGCAGTTAGATTTTCTAATGTTACCCTAAATTTTTTTTTTGCTCCACTCACATAATTTTCTTGACCTTTTCCCTTTTTCTCAGGATTGACTTGCAATAAATATTGGGAGTGATGTTATGATTAATAATTTTGAACAACTTCTTGCACAGGTAAAACTGCTTGAGAATAAAAATATTGTTATTGCTGCCGCACATACTGATTCAGTGCTTGAAGCTGCTATTATGGCAAAAAACGAAAACTTCGCTGAATCCATTCTTGTGGGAGATAGCACTTATATCGGGGAGTATCTGAATAAAGCAAAAGTCTCACCCGATCATTTCCGTATCGTCGATACCGGAAATGATCTTGCTCTCGCCGCACAAACTGCTGTTAAAATTGTCAGATCAGGAGAAGGACATCTGATCATGAAAGGAATCTGTGATACCAGCACACTACTTAAAGCTGTTCTTGATAAGGAAAAAGGTCTCAGAACGGGTAATATTATGAGCGATGTTCTCGTCTTTGAAACACCTGAAAAGCTCGTAATGATGGGCGATGGGGGTTTTATCCCCTTACCCGATATTAATGAAAAAATTTCCATTCTCAAAAACTGCGTTAAGGTAGCTCACAGTCTTGGTAATAAAACGCCAAAAGCGGCCATGCTTACCCATACCGAAAAAGTTAATTCACGTATCCAGTCTACAGTCGATGCTGCCAAAATTGCAGAAATGAATAGAGAAGGCCTTATCGACGGCTGCATTGTGGATGGACCCCTTGCCCTTGACAATGCTATCTCCGCCGAAGCCCTTAGAATTAAAGGAATTAGTTCACCTGTTGAAGGCAATGCCGATATCCTCGTGGTTCCAAATATCGAAGCCGGTAATATTTTTGGCAAATGCCTTATATACTACTGCCGCTATCCTGTAGCTCACGTTGTTCTTGGCGCGAGAGTTCCCATACTTATCGCTTCCCGTGCCGCTGATGCAGAAACAAAACTTAGAACAATTGCTCTTGGTATCATCTGCTCCTAAATGGCTCTAACTGTTCTTACTGTTGGAAAAACAAAACAGGATTTTGTTAAAACCGGTGTTCAAGAATTCCTGAAAAGGCTTCATAGATACACAGTTATTAGAATAATAGAACTTCCCGACGCCAGTCTCAAAAACAGCAACCCGGAAAACGTTATGGAAATTGAAGCTGAATATATATTTAACCAAATCAAGACTTCTGACTTTCTTATTGCCCTTGCTGCTGATGGTAAAGCTTTATCTTCTCCTCAATTTGCTGCTTTTCTGGAAAAAAATATGCAGCAGAATATCTTTTTCTGTATCGGTGGCGTCTACGGCTTATCACCTAAAATCCTTAACAGAGCTAATTATATTCTCAGTTTCTCGGCTTTCACCTTTACTCATCAAATGATAAGACTGCTTCTCCTCGAACAAATCTATCGTGCCCTGAATATTTTGATTGGCGGCAGCTATCACAAATAATCTTCTGAAACTCCTGGTTTTGTTATTTTTAGTTACACCTGAATACCCATAAATATTAATAATTATCTTATTTTAAGCAGGAATGTTTCACATGAAACATTCCTGCTTTTCAATCACTTCCACTCTCTCACTTAACTTTTCTCTTAAACTCCCATTTTTCTTTTTTTCCCCCCTTCCCATATTATTTTAACTCATGCTTAATATTGTACTTTGTTGTCACTAATCTCTAACTTTATCCATGTTTCTTTCAGTAATTATTATTGGAAAATATTTAATATTCTTTGTTTCTTGACGCAGAAAGCCTTCTCTTAATATATCGCTGAAAGTATTATAAGGAAGAGAATATGCAGACGAAGCACCTGATTATGGGAACAGCGGGTCATGTTGATCATGGAAAAACATCACTGATACGAGCCTTAACTGGTTTTGACTGCGACACTCATCAACAGGAAAAGCAGCGAGGAATTACCATAAATCTTGGTTTCACAAATATTAATCTCCCTTCCGGCAATACGGTAGGAATTGTTGATGTACCTGGACATGCCGATTTTATAAATACCATGGTATCCGGTGCCTGTGGCATAGATTTTGTACTTCTAGTTATAGCCGCAGATGAAGGTATTATGCCTCAGACCCGTGAACATCTGCAGATTATGGAATTACTGGGAATCAGAAAAGGCCTTATCGTGCTTAATAAATCAGATCTGGTTGATGAAGAACTGCTGGAACTCGCTGAGGATGAAGTAAGAGATACAGTGCAGAAAACTTTTCTGGAATCAGCTTCAGTAGTATGTGTATCCAGTTTGACCAGCATGGGAATTAATGAATTGATAACGCAGATAGACGAAATGGTTACCAGGATACCGGAACGTGATGCCGCAGGTAATTTCCGGATGTATATTGATCGCATCTTTTCTGTGGAGGGTTTTGGTGTGATCGTTAATGGCTCCATACTTGACGGTAAAATATCTATTTCCGATTCTCTTTATATTTTACCGGGCGAACGGGAAGTTCGCATCCGCCGCATTGAACGCTATGGACAGCAGGTGGAAAGCGTGCAGGCTGGTGACCGGGCATCTTTGAACCTGGTGGGCTTTAAACAGAAGGAATTCTTTCGGGGAATGCTGCTTTCGGATAAAAAAATTGCTCAGAGCAGACTTATCGATGCTCGAATCAGGATGTTTCCATCCGAAAAAAGTCTGCCCTTATGGAGTCAAGTGGTATTGCTTCTGGGAACGATGAAACAGATGGTAAGGATGCATCTTCTTGACAGAGATGTTTTAACAGGTGGAGATGAAGGGCTTGTTCAGATTTACCTCCCGCAGCCCGTTATACCTGTTCTAGGAGATAAATTTATTATTCGTCTTTCCTCGGGAGATGAGACCCTGGGTGGAGGAATAATTATTGACCCATACCCCTTACATCACAGACGGCGGCGGCAGAAACAAATTGATATCGTGCAGATGCTGGCATCAGGAGAATTACCGGAAATAATTGCATCCGAAGTGAGAAAAAGCATCTTACCTCTTTCACTTTCAGAGATAAGTGCCCAGATAAATCAACCGCTGGAAAAGCTCAGCGAGATCGTCTATGCAAAATTACCTCCCGATCTGCTTATATATCAGGGCGGCGATAAGATAATCCTTTTGATGAAAAAGCAGAAAACCGTTTATATAAACAAAATACTCAATAGCGTCCGTCAGTTTCATAATCAGAATCCCCTTAGTAGAGATGGAAGAAGTTTTCAGGAACTGCTGGGGATTTTTGGAATCCAGGTTACGGCTGTCTGTCGGGATTATCTGCTCTTATTATTACAGGAAATGGAATCCTCTTTCAAACTGCGAAAAGAAGGTAAAACCTGGGTACTTTTCGAACACAAAGTGGAAATCAAGGAAGACTTTCAGAAGAAGATAGCTGCCATCAATGATTTTCTCTATAAATGCGGATATAATGTGCCTTTGATGTCCGGTATAATTGAAACAGCCGAAATTTATGCTATTTCAGATAAGGATCTGAAACTAATTCTCCAGAAACTCGTCAAAGAAGAAGAAGTGATTTTTTATCAAAGCAGCTATATTCATATAAAAATCGTTAATCAGGCTCGAGCCAGGCTTATTTCATATCTCAAACAACACGAGGAGGGCATAAGTTTAGCTCAATATCGCACCCTTCTGGATACTAACCGCAAAATGGCGTCATTATTACTGGAGTATTTTGATACCAGACAGATTACTGCTAGAAAGGATAATGTGCGTCATTTCACTCCGCAATATAAAAAATATCTGCAAAGCTAAGGAAATAATATGGATACTAAGGATAAAAGGATCAAAGAATTTAAAAACCGTAAGGCGTCACATAATTATTATTTTGTGCAGGAACTCGAAGCTGGAATTGTGTTGATGGGTACGGAAATAAAATCCATTAGAGCCGGAAAGGTCAGTTTTATGGACTGTTATGCATTGATAGATAATGGAGAAGTATGGTTGTATAACCTACATATAAGCCCCTATATTTATGCCGGTTATGGTAACCACGAACCGGACCGTAAACGTAAATTGCTCTTGAATCGTCGCGAAATCAGTCGCTTGAAATCGAAAGTAGATGAACAGGGGATGACACTCATTCCCAAAGATATTTATATTAACGGGCAAGGAAAAGTGAAACTTACTTTGTGTCTGGCAAAGGGCAAGCGACTTTATGATAAGCGGGATGTTATGCAGGAAAAAACCGCTAAACGCGATCAAGAAAGGATTATAAAGAATATCCGGCTGTAAAGTAATCTTTTCAAAATATTATTCTTTAAAAAAGTCGGATCTATAAATATAGAAAAGAAAATATTCCACCGGACAGGTTATAACTGGCAGCTTATTCTGATGATAAAAGACATCTTTCTTAATCAGGATCCCTCCTGCTTTTTTCTGCATTTTTATGGAAGCAATATTATGGATATTGGGAGTAGCCTGTACTATCTCGCAATCTGTATTAGTAAAAAGATATTCTAATAAGCCGTGCTTCGTCTCTGTTCCATATCCTTTTCCCTGTTCTTCTGGTAATAATTTAATATCAGTAGCAGAGATTTTATCTTTATCCGGTTTTCCAAGTTTACATTGACCAATTCTCTTACCGGATAATGTTTCGATAATAAGCAGTGCTTCCAGGATTTCTGAGTTACTATTTATCTGTTTTATAATATCCGCTGCCGTTTTATGCAATCCTTCCGGAAATCCGACATATTTCATGATTTCAGGGTTATTCCATAATGAGCTGATAAAATCCGCATCTTTCGGTTCAGCACGTATTATCCGCAAACGCTTAGTATGGAATATTTCTACTTGAGCATCCATATTGTGTTAGTTATTCTATTATGATCTGATAGAGGTCGTCATTAAAGAGATAGTTGGTTTCATCTCCAAATTCCAGCAGCGTACTGTCCCGTAGAATTACTTGAAAAATGTAGTATAAATAATCTTCTGGCCCATTTGGATTATCAGTCATATAATCAAGCCGGCAATAGGTTGATTGTGTTGGAGCAAGATTTACTGAACCAGAAATAAGTGCTGGTGTGGAATTAGTACTTTTAATATACCAGGCAGAGCTGATATCCTGCAGACTATTGTTGATTAGGCGCACACAGGCATAGCCTGGATTACAATATACAGTTGTCACTTCACCTGATTTAATAACAATCTCGGTGGAAGGAACTACGATATGCTGCACATAATCATATATGGCAAAAGTTTCACCTTCGATAAAGAGAGTATATGACTTTTCGGGATTGTTAAGAAAATCTTTTCCAGCAGACAGTTTTATTGATATAGCTTCAGGATCAGTATCAGGGTCATTACTGCCAGTAAGTATATAGTCGGTATTCTCAATCGAAAAATAAATCTCATTTTTGGTTCGGTTTATGATTTCCAGATTGCCATCACCTGAGCATGAGGTTAATATCAATGTCAGCAAATATAACAGGATAATATTTTTCATATTATTTTAAAGCAGGGAACCAGTTCAGTAATATGGAACTGGTTCCTTATTATTGTAAACTAAAATCCCAGAAAAGCCCTGTTTCCGTAACGGGCAAGTTCCTGAAGATCTTCATTTATGCGTAAAAGACGATTATATTTGGCAATACGCTCAGAACGACAGAGAGAACCTGTTTTGATCTGTCCGGCATTAACTGCAACTGCCAGATCTGAGATAAAATCATCTGAGGTCTCACCACTACGATGGGAAATAACACAGTTATACTTGTTATCCTTAGCCAATTCAATGGTATCTAGAGTTTCCGTCAATGTACCAATCTGGTTCAGCTTGATCAGAATGGCATTAGCGGCTCCTCCATGAATACCAATATTTAGTCGTTCCACATTAGTCACGAAAAGATCATCGCCGACTATCTGTATTTTATTGCCCAGTTTTCTGGTCATTAACTGAAAGCCCTCCCAGTCATCCTGAGCAAGTCCGTCTTCTATGGAGATTATGGGATATTTTCCAACGAGATAAGCATAATAATCAATCAATTCCTCAGAATTGAGTATTTTATTTTCTGCATGGAGGTGATAGAGTCCGTCTTTCTTAGAGAAGAATTCTGAGGCAGCAGGATCCATCGTGAAATAAATATCTTCTCCAGGTCGGTAACCGGCCGCTTCGATTGCTCGCATCATATATTGGAGAGGTTCTTCGTTGTTTTGCAGATTTGGAGCAAAACCACCCTCATCTCCAACACCGGTTGATAAACCATCATCTTTAAGCAGCTTTTTTAGAGCATGGAATACTTCTGCATTCATCCTCAATGCTTCACTGAAATTTTCTGCTCCAAAAGGCGCTATCATGTATTCCTGCATATCAACGTTGTTATCAGCATGGGAGCCACCATTGATTACGTTTGACATAGGACACGGTATAACCTTGGCATTCGTCCCGCCAAGATAACGGTAAAGTGGCATTTCCAATTCTTCAGCAGCTGCACGGGCACAGGCTAGTGATACGCCCAGAATAGCATTAGCACCCAGGTTTGCCTTATTGGGCGTAGCATCAAGCTCAATCATAATCTGATCGATCATAGTCTGAGATGTAACATCATAGCCGATAAGTTCCGGCGCAATCTGTTCATTAACATTCTTTACTGCCTGAAGAACTCCTTTTCCATTATATCTATCTGGATCTTCATCTCGCAGTTCTATAGCCTCAAAATCCCCGGTGGAAGCTCCACTGGGTACGGCAGCACGACCTACAACTCCAGAATCGAGGTAAACATCCACTTCCACAGTAGGGTTGCCACGAGAATCAAGTATTTCTCTTCCATGAATTCCAATAATTTCCGGCATTCTAACTCCTTTTTTTGATAAAACCAATATTATTAAAGGTTTCCTTTAAAAATTCCTTTTATGCTTTCCAGAGACCCAAGAATGGCAGATGATTCATAAGGAATAACCACCGTTTTGTCATTCTTCTGGACTATTTCTGCAAAAGCATTAATATACTTCATTGCCAGCATATACTGGGCAGGGTCAGTAGCTGTTGTTTTCACAGCAGACATGATTTTGGATATAGCTTCTGCTTCCGCCTGGGCAACAAGTAGTTTTGATTGAGCTTCTCCTTCCGCACGTGCTATTTTTGCCTCTTTATCGCCTTCGGCAACAAGAACTTGTGATCTTTTTTCCCCTTCCGCTTCCAGAATACGGGCTCGACGGTTACGCTCAGCACGCATCTGTTTTTCCATAGCATTTCTGATGTCTTCCGGGGGATTGATATCCTGAAGCTCAACACGATTTACCTTTACACCCCATTTGTCAGTTGCTTCATCAAGAATGAGACGCAGTTTTGTATTGATAGTATCACGTGATGTCAGCGTTTTATCCAGTTCCAGTTCACCGATCACGTTACGAAGCGTCGTTTGAGTTAGTTTTTCTATGGCATCCGGCAGGTTATGAACTTCGTAAAGCGCTTTTACCGGGTCAGTTACCTGAAAATATAAAATGGCATTGATCTCAATTGTTACGTTATCGGATGTGATCACATTCTGGCGTGGAAAATCATAGACGGTTTCCCGCAAATCAATTCTACTCTCAGATTTAGTTATTACATAATTTTTTCCCTTCAGATCAGTTTTAATATAACGCCAGTTGATATTGCGGGATTTGTCAATTACTGGCCAAATGATATGTAATCCACTATCAAGTGTACGATTATATTTTCCGAGCCTTTCCAGGACAACAACTTCCGCCTGTTTGACAACAATAATGCCCTTAGCAATAAAAAAAAGTACGAAAACAGCAATAATTATCAGTGTGGTAATCATCTTTTACTCCTCAATAGATTTAACGATTAATTTATTTCCATCAAGTTTAATAACTTGAACCTTAGCTGCTACAGGAATCTCATTTTCACTCTCACTGACAGCAGACCAGATTTCTCCACCAACTTTTACAAATCCTTTTCCATCGCCAGGAATAGTTTCGGTAACAGAACCCTTTTTTCCTACGAGTGCATCAACATTTGTGGGAAAATTGACTTTTGAAAGTTTTTTGCTGAATTTTCTCAGATTCAGAAAAATAAAAAAGGTGACTATAATAAAAATCGCGAGTTGAATCCCTAATGGCAAATCTGCTATAGAGATAAGTCCCGTGATAATTGCGCCTATACCAATGCTCATAAAAAAGAATCCCGGTGTGAATATTTCTATGATCAGGCAAATAACACCAATACCAACCCATATCATCCAGGGTTCATACATAATTCCTCCTATAAGATATACTATATACTGTCATTCCTTGGATACTTTCTGTTTTATGATATTACCATCAGAATCTTTATATATTCTTTTTACTTTTTTGGGACGTCTATAGTAATATTTACTGCGATAGGACTGTCCACCATAATTATAACCGCCAGAAGAAGAGCGGGAAGTTTTAATGCCCAGTATTCTCATCAAATAAAGTAGAAAAAGGAAGAAATAATTGAAAACGATTAGAAAAAGAATTCCTGCAATTAGGAAAGCAAAATAATAAAGTATAAAATTTTTGAGCAGGTTGAATCTTCTTTTTTGAATAACCGAATCACTGGGAGCTGTAATCCGAGTTGTTACCAGATATACAAGATTATTATCAGCAAGTTGCTGGATCATGTTTTTCTGATTATTGAGGCTGTCAATTTCAAGCTGAATTCTGGTCAACTCCTGGTTAAAATTTGATATCCGCTCGTCACTCATAAGAATGGCATTATCTATTTTCTTTTCCAGTGTGCGTTTAACTCTTACTTTATTGGCAATGTGATCGTCGATGTTTATCTTAAATTTTTCCGGATCCGCTGAAGCAAGAAATTCCCGGTTAAGCGTCTGTAAATGCCTTAGATCATCCATAACTTCTTCAGAATGTTCTTTTGGATAATCGAAAATAGAAACATAGTAATTACCAGTTATATTTGAATACTGTGGTGATATGCTGTATTTTGTGTAAATATCCTGTATTGCCCGGGTAAAAACTTTCAGGTCGACAGCATTATAGATCATCTTGATTTTTTTCTCATTATCGAGTTTCTCGAACACTTTTTCTGCGTGGTCATCATCAATGATTATTGCCGGAATACTACTGTTGAAGATAGTAGTAATACCTGAAATCTTTACGGCAAAGTAGCCTGTTGCCAAAATAACTGCAATGATAATAAGATATTTAGTACTTTTTCTAAGTCTGAACATTATCTTCCCTATGCCTTTTTTTCATCAATTCCTCTGCATGCTGACGAGCAACGTCAGTATCCGATCCGGATAACATACGTGCTATCTCACTGATTTTCAGATTATTGTCCAGCATTTTTACATTAATTTGGGAAATATCATCGGAATCCTGCTTAGAGATGAGATACTGGCAATCTGCAAAAACAGCAATCTGCGCCAGATGTGTGATGCAGATAACCTGATGGTGTCGGGAAATATCATAGACATATTCTCCGGTTAGTTCTGCAGTTTTCCCGCCAATACCGGCATCTATTTCATCAAACACCACTGTCTTGGGTGAAAGATGCTGGGCAAGCAGTTTTTTTACGGCAAGAAGAAAGCGGGACAGTTCTCCACCTGAAGCTGCGATCTTTAGTGGCTGCATCTTTTTCCCTTTATTTGCCGTAAAATAAAATTCCGCATAATCATTACCTTCAGGGCTTAATTGCTGATAATAATCTTCTTCTTTCTCTGCCAGTTCCTGCCAATGTACCTTAACCTGTGCCGCAGGCATGGAAAGCTGACGAATATCTTTTTCAATATTTTCCGAAAATTCTCTGGCAGCCTGTTGTCTGGCTGAAGTAAGTTTTTGCGCTGTCTGTTTTAGAATCCTAATTTCCGATTTCAACTCTGTTTCAAGCTGGTTAAGACGTTCTTTTTCTGAGGAATAACTCTTCATAAACTCCTCTATCTCCTTGCAATAGAGAAGGATGTCCGGCAATGTTCGATTATACTTCATCTTGAGTGAGTTCAAATAATCAAAACGTCCCGTGACTGTTTCCAGCCGTTCCGGATCAAGATCAATGCTGCTGCGTAAACCTTCCAGTTCTTCTCCTGCTGCATCCAGATTTGCCAGGCTTTCCTCTATCAGAGAAGATGCCTGCTGAGCTCTGGTGCTGTCAACAGCATATTTATGCAGTTGAACCAGAAACTTATTGAGAATATCAAAAACTGATAATTCCTTTTCAAAACAATCCTGTCGATACTGTTCCTCCAGGTTCAGCAGTTCTTCGGCATGGTTGAGTAGATTCAATTCTTCATTCAGCTCCACATCTTCTTCAGGCGAAATTGCACTGTTTTTAATTTCTTCAGACTGATATGAAAACAGGTCATATTTATCACGGTTCTCTTTTTCCTGCTTTACCAGCTTTCTGTATTCGCGCAGCTTATCTCCATAACTTTTATATTGTTGAGTAAATTCATCCTTTACATCTGACAACCGCCCATAAGCGTCAAGAATCATCAATTGGTAAGCATTGTCAAATAGCTGCTGCTGATCTCTCTGGCTGTGAAAATCAATCAGAATATCACGGAAACGACGGATTATATTGTTTGTTGTTCGCACTCCATTGATATAGGATGCTGTCTTCATCCCCGGTTTGATGATTTTACTGAAAAAAATCTCATCCTCGCTGATATCAATTCCGCTTTCTCCGATGATGTCCTGTAATTCACGGTTCTCATTATCAGTAGTAAAAGTCAGTTCAATTATCGCCGGAATATCTTCATTAAACAGCATACCACTACGTACATTTCCACCTAAAACAGTATTTATGGCTTCTACAATTACTGATTTTCCTGCCCCTGTCTCTCCGGAGAAAATATTAAGACCTGGCGAAAATTCAATCTCAAGATCCTTTACTAGTATGTAATTAGTGAGTTTTAATGATTTTAACATTTTAGCGTCTTCCCAAGTGCATTTTCTGTCTTAATACTTTATAAAAAGTCCGGTTGGAAAGTTTAATGAAATCAACCTTTTTCGATGATGAAGTAATGCTTATCATATCTCTGTCCTGTAGATGCTCATAATTGCAGCCATCTACTTGCAGACAACAGTTTTCATGATCACCCTCAATAACGAATGTGATATTTACATCCGGTGGAAATACCAGGGGACGAACTGTGAGGACATGCGGAGTGATCGGTACAACAACAATAGCATCCATCACGGGTGAAATTATTGGACCTCCGGCAGATAAGGCATAAGCAGTCGAGCCTGTTGGTGAGGCCGCTATCATTCCATCACAGCGTGCTGAATATACATAGCGTCTATCACTGTAAACCTTCAGATTTATCAGCTTGGGACTTTCTCCTTTGGAAATGACCACATCATTAAGGGCAAGATATGATTTTGAAGGATACTCCGCCCTTTTTACGGTTGCCTTAAGCATCATACGAGATAATATCTTATACTTATTATCCCGTAAATCGTGTATGGACCGCTCCAGATCACTCAGATTTCCTTCTGATAGAAAACCCAGATGACCCAGATTTATTCCCAGAAGAGGTGCCTGATATTTCAGTGAATATTTTACGGCCCGTAATATCGTGCCATCACCACCCAAAACTAATATACAATCAATTTTCGTATCTCCGGTCATAACGGGAAACCAGCTTTTATAAACAAATTGTTCATCAAACAGTAGAAAATTAACTCTTTCCTTAACAGCCAGAAGTTTCAGATGCTCCAGTGTTGATTCCACTTCCGGAGTTGTTTCGTTGAGATAAAGAGCAAAATTATTCATAATCCACTCCTGTGAATGACTCCATAATACGGCAGTACGATTCATAACGGTTTATATCATAATTACCTGCATTGAGAGCAGTTTTAACAGCACAATCTGTTTCATGGATATGTGAACAGTTTGGATAATAACATTCCTTTCCCAGTTCTGCCATTCCAGGAAACACATATTTAATTTCATCTTTCATTTCTTCGTGTAATGTAAGAGTTTTAATGCCAGGTGTATCAATCAGATTTCCGCCAAATTCCCAACCAATGATCCTGCTTCGAGAGGTTGTGTGCATACCTTTTCCGGTATAATCGCTTACATCACCTTCCTTTAGATTTAATCCTGGTTGTAATGCATTGATCAAAGAAGATTTTCCGACTCCCGAATGACCAACAAAAACCGAGTCCTGATTCTTGAGAGCCTCTTGCAGCTCCACTATCCCTTTTTGCTCCAGAGCTGAGCAAAATAATACCTTAAACCCTGTGGTCAGGTAAAATTCCGCTTCATTTCTCAGACTCTCCAGATCATCTGCCAGATCAGTTTTATTAATACAGATCACAGGATTTATATCTGCCAGTAATGTTGCGCACAGCAGGCGGTCAACCATACCAAAATTGAGAGCTGGCTGTTTACAGGAGGTGAGAATTACTACGTTATCCAAATTAGCAGCGACAACTATCTTTTTCTGGAAACTATCTTCAGTATATCGATAAAGGGTGTTTTTTCGCTCTTCAATTTCTTCAATCCTTCTTTTGGCTGATATATCAATCTTTACCCAGTCTCCTACTGCTAATATGTTTCTGGTATCCAGATCATATTGCTTCAATCTCCCGCCAATATGGCAGACAAGCTCTTCATTATCAATTTTTACCAGACATTTATAGTTGGAGTATAATTCCATAATCCTGCCCCTGACTAGATTCAAATTAGATTTACTGCTGATTTTACTTTTACCCGCAGGTTTCTTTTCCGCTCTGCGTTCATGGGTTATGGCATCATCAAGAAAATCATCAACATGGGTAATCTCTATATTACTGATATTCAGGTCTTTTCTTTTAAATACTTTCTTATCTCTTTTCTTCATAAAGTAATTCCTGAAGTGCTATTTCCAGCTGTTCTACTTCTACTCTTGTATTGAAACAGGGTCCGTTTGGCCGCAGATTCAATATCCCATATACAGGTAGCGGATAAACATCCTGAATTCCACTCACCAGATCTCGGTCACAGGCTACTGCAATAATTACAGAGGGCTTGTATTTATTAACGATCCTCCTGGCAAGAGTCCCTCCATTAGCTATTGCTATCGGAACGTCGTATTTCCCGGCAAGCGTGGCTAAGACGCCAATATCGCAGTTACCGCAATGTTGGCAATTTTCTATTTCATTACTGATCCTTATTTTGCACTCGCTGTTCTGCAGGCAGTGAGGTAATAATATTAAAATTTCTCTATTTTTAAATTTCAGCTTCATCGATTTAATAAAACTGTTATTTACATGGGCAAATGATTCTCTTATCCGTTCTTTCTTCCAACCCAGTATTCTGCCTAAAAAAAGAGTTATTGGATACATTATTCTGTTATATAGCTTTACTATAAATTTAGCCAGAAGAAAATTTTTCTCGGTTAGACTGGTCAAAACAACCATAGTGATACCAATTAAAAGGACTATGAAGAAAGAGCGCAGAACCGTTAATGAAATCGGTCGCAAAAGATGATAAATATCCTCCAGACGCGGGGCTATGAACCACCATAACAAGGTAGTTAAGGCCATCAGAAATATGAGCGATATTACTGATAAAATTAAATATAGGTACTTTCTTCTGGTAATTAATTTCATTATGCTGTTTTCATTAAATAAATCTTTCCCCTGTTCTGATACGCGCACCCAGATCGAATTCATAAGCATTCATTATGCTTTTCCCTGCCGGTTGAACCTTTTCAACTAAGAGAGTTCCATCGCCTGTTGATACAATTATGCCTTCTTTTTTTAATTTATCGATGATAATACCGGAGGCAAAGCCCTTTTGAGCTGTTATTATTCGGCATTTTATTATTTTTATAAGCGAACCTCTGAATTCTGTTACTGCTCCCGGTTTTTCTGCGAGAGCTCTTACCTGATTATAAATTTCTCCTGCACTTCCTTCCCAGTTTATTCGCAGATCATCTTTCTGCAATTTACGACAGAAAATGGCTTTGCGCTCATCCTGAAGTGTTCCTTTTATGTTACTGATTTCCCATTTTTGCAATAGTCTAATTAGATCTTCTGCTCCTTGCTGAGAAAGTTTATCCAGAAGTTTCGTGTAATTATCATCTTCTGTTATATTGTATTCAGATTGAGAAAGAATTGGTCCCGCATCCATTCTTGCAGTCAATCTGAAAATACTTACACCTGTTTTTCGATCACCATTCCATAATGCTGAATTTATTGGAGTAGCACCTCTATAGCGTGGCAACAATGACGGATGAATATTGATTGCCGCCAGAAGAGGTATTTTTCTGATTATTCTGCCAATATAACCACCATAAGCCGCTGTTATGATCAGATCTGGTTTTATATCGCGAAGCAACGCTATGGTCGGCTCTTCATTTATGTTTTCCGGCTGCCAGATTTCTATTCGATAGCTTTCTGCTGCAACCTTTAATGCAGGAGACGTTAGTCTTTTTTTCCTGCCACTTGGTCTATCCGGCTGGGTTATACAAAGCTCTGGTTTGAAGCCACTCTCAACCAGTTTACGCAACGGCTCCACTGCAAATTCAGGAGTTCCCATAAAGACTGTTCTAATTATCTTCATGCTCCTTCCGTTTGATATTTACTCCATTTTCATCTGTGCCAGATTCCAGTTCCTTCAATTTTCTGACAAACATTGCTCTCTGAAGTGGTGCCACCTTATCAATAAACAGTATCCCATCCAAATGATCATATTCGTGTTGAAGACTTCGAGCAAACATATCTTCAGCCTCAAAACGAATTTTTTTAAATTTTTCATTCAATCCTTCAATGATCACGCGTTCAGCTCGTGGAACTTTGGCATATATACCTGGAAGACTTAGACAACCTTCATCTTCGATATCTTCACCGGAAAATTCCTTGAATTCCGGATTTATAAAGACAAGGGGATTCTTCTCATGTCCTTCCCGATACCAGTAAGGATCAACTACAAATATCCTTAGAGACTTTCCCACTTGTGGTGCTGCCAGACCTACACCATCATCCTCATACATTGTCAATATAAGATCCTGGATAAATTCCTGCAATTCCTCGCTGTCATCCAAAACATCTAATGCTTTTGTGCGCAGTATTTTATCACCAATTACTCTGACCGGTAATACTTCCGGTTTACTTTTCATCTTCCTTTTCCTGTTTGATTACACCGGCTATTGAGCTGCGCTGTATCTCAATTTTGGCATTTGTGCTTTCATCAACGCGCAACACAATGATGTTCTTTTCCTTCTTAATATTCACAATTGTTCCGTAAATACCACCTGTTGTTACTATCTGATCGTGTATCTTCAATTCACTCATCATCTTTTCCATTTCTTTCTGACGCTTTCTTTGCGGACGGATAATCATGAACCATAATATCAGAAACATTAAAGCAAATGGAAACAACTGCATTAAAGGATTTGGCGGCGTTCCATCTGCTCCAGCCTGTGCATTACTCATTAAAAATAAAAAACTCATTCAATTCTCCTTGTTTATTCTTTGCTAACTTTATATTAATATTCGAAATACTATCTGACTGCTTATGTTAGCATATATCCCTGCCATCAGATCATCAGCCATTACTCCAAAACCACCGGGAAGCTTTTGTAAAGCATTAACCGGTTCTGGTTTTAATATATCGTATAATCGGAAAAATACAAATGCTGCCAGTGCCGTTGTCAGACTCTTGGGTAAAAAAACTGTTGCTGTCATATAACCCAGAAACTCATCTATTACAATCTTTCCGTTATCATGCCCCAGTATCTTTTCACTTACATTAACAAAGGGGATTAATATGATAAAAAGAATTAGTATTAGCAACAAAAACAGCAGATTACCAGAAATACTGCTGAAAATAGCAGCTGGTAATATTATATAAACCATTGCTGCTAAGGCAGAACCCGCCGTACCTGGCATCTTTGGAAAATAACCCGTTCCCAGACAGGTGGCAATCATCAGAGATATTCTTTCTTTTATCATAAAAATATCTCGATATATGACTCTTTCTTTAATTCATTAATCCATTGATCATAAAGTTCTATCTGTTTCTGATAGAGCACTTTATCTTTCAAAATTTCATATATTTCAAGATATGTATATGCCCTTTCCGGTATAGCTTCAAGTTTGCCAAAAATATAGAAATTATCTTCTTCTCTAATAACTTTACTATATTCACTATAATCCAGATTTACAAAATACTGTCTGAACAGCTCAGGATATTCATCAGCCGCAAATTCACCTATTACTCCACCATCGGCAGCCGATGAGTCTTCTTGAGAATATTTTCGAGCAAGTTCGTAGAAATCTCCCCCCGCATCCAGTTGCTGCTTAATATCTTCAATTAGCTGTTCGGTTGTAAGAATGTCTTCTTCAGAAGGTTTGAGCATTTTTAGGATATGACGAACCCTTATCTGATCATCCTTTTTTTCTTCCAGCATTATCAAATGAAAACCAAATCCGGTTTCCACCACATCGCTTATTTCACCTGGTGTAAGTTTAAAAGCTGCATCTTCAAATGGTTTAACCATCATTCCACGTTCAAAAAATCCCAGATCTCCACCCTCTGCATTGCTGGGACAGTCACTCTTTTCTTTAGCTAATTCTGTAAAATCAGCTCCTTTATTCAATTCATCTTTTATTTCCAGAATTTCGCGAAGCGCTTTATCACGTGTCTCTTTACCTGCCTTGATTGTAAGCATGATCATACCAAGTTTATCGGCTGCCGGTCGTCTTGGTATTTCATCCAGATTCTCTTCATAATATTCTTCCACTTCTGCATCTGTTACATGCAGCTTGCTTTTGATCTCGTCATTTATTACTTCTTCTCGCAGACGCTGTTCTGTTATCATCATCACATAATAATCCTTAAGCTCTGTTGGTGTCATCCCGGTTTCAGTCTGCAGTTGTTTTCTAAATTCCAGTTCGTTCTCAAATTGCTTTTTGAGCTCTTCTATCTGCTGATCTGCCATCTGCTTCATTTGTACTTTATCCGTCTCTATCCCTTTGTTTCGAGCTTCCAGAATGATCAGTTCTGATTCTATCATATCATTCAGCACATCTTCCTTACTCGTGTCCTCTTCTATTATCTGCATGGATTTCAACTGTTCAAATCTCTTATTTAATTCGCTTTGCAGTATTATTTCCTTTCCGACTTTTGCCACTATTCGATCCACGGTCTCACCAGACAATATAACCAGAAACTGCAGCAATATTAATATAATTACAATTCTTTTCATAAATTAATCTCCATTAAAAATAAATTTCTTCTCTATTATACTGGAATCTTCCAGCTCTTTCTTTAATCTGTCAAACTTATCCTGCCGGTTTTGGGCACTTAATTTTTCACATATCTCGTCCCGCACGTCTGAAAAGGGCATTTCAATATCCAGCTCTCGCTTTTCATACCAACGCAATATCATAAAACCACCCTTATATTCAAGCGATTTCCAGCGATATTGCTCAAGAGATTCCAGAGCCTGCCAGATGTCGGAACTTATTGAATTTTCCGTGGCAAAACCCATATACCCTCCTTTCCGTCCTGCGGCTTCCTCTGAATATTCTTTAGCCATATCCTTGAATTTTAATCCCGATCTTAGTTTGTCTGCCACTTCCTCCAGCTTCTGCTTGTCCTTTATCAAAATTCGCTGATAATTATATTCCTTACTCTTTTTCCTGTATTCCGTGTGATGAAGCTGATAATATGAAAACTGCTCCTCCTCACTGGAAGGAATTTCTCTCAGTTCCGAAGCAATCAGAGCATTCGCCTTGATTTTTTTAGCTGATATCCTAATTCTTTCCTGAATGACTGGACTCGAACTTAATCCTTTCCTGTCACATTCCTGTGATAGTAAACTCAAATTTACCCATTCATCAATATATTTCTCCTTGGCTCTGTCATCGAGCTTTTTCCATTCTGCCTCGCCGAATGAGGCCTTAAATTCCTCCAGGGTCAATACCTCATCATTTACCCGGGCTATATAATCCATGTCTTTTTTGGCTTTGCATCCTGAAACTGCCAATATTATTATTAGTAGTAAATATAGCAGCTTTCTCATTTTTTTACCTCTTGTACTTATCGTAATAACGGGGGAGTAAAATATAATTCAATATAAGGTCTCTTTAACTCTTCATCAAATTGATTATAAAATCTCACCTGAGATAAATCACGACTCTCCCGCGCTGAAAAGAATACAATCCCAAAACCACTGTTATTATCATCCTCCACAAAATATGCCTGTAATACTTCTGTTATATCAACCCGGTATTCACCACTTTCCAGACTGTCACTTGTCGTACTCGTACCGCTGATATATTCAAACTGCTCTTGATAAACAGGAATATTTCCAGCTTCCGGTGTTGCCACCCAAATGCTGTCTGTCATTAGATAAGGCATCACATATATTTTATCGTTGCTGAGATATTTATCTGATTTTGCCTGTAACACTAAAGTAGCTTTGTTCACTGTCATCCGGTTAAAATCTTCATCTGTGAAAATATAGGTGGAATCCTGTTCATGTAAAACATTTATTATGTCGACTGCGGAAATATCAAGACCCAGAAACATCTTTGTCGGACTCATGTTACGTAAAAGCAGACTGTCTCCATATACTTCAAAATCTTCCAGATCTTCTTCACGCGAAGTAAATAGTGTTGCATCATAGACTACGCTGCTGCTCCAGGATGTAAATTCCTCGTCAATTGTTTCCGTTTTATAGTTAAAACTTAAGCCCGGGCGGTTTGACACATCACTTTCATAACTGAAAAATTCTATGATGTCTTCACCGGATTCCTCGCTTATTTCACGTTCCAGAATTATACCATAATCAACGCTGAGACTGTCTGCAAAATATTTTTCTCCTGTCTGGCTGTAAAAAAGCTGTATCGGTAACAATATTTCAATAGTATCATTAGCTGCATAAGTCCCATTTATCTCAAAAATGTAACCAGTATCTTCAAAATTGGGATTTTCCCATTCCAGAGTATCTGCAGCATTCTTCCAGGATACGTAATTCTGACTCCAGCTCTGGTTCATCTTACCTATTTTTATGATGCTGTTCTCGCAATTACGTTGTTTGTTTACTACCAGTTTAAGCATTATCTCGTTATTTTCTATTTCCACCAGAGAATCAGGAAAACTGATAAAACGAAACAATATTCTACTCTCATATTTGTCACGGTTTCCCAGACTGATTACGGTAGCATTCATATAGCTTTTTACTGTGTCCTCATAACTGTAAACATTAGTAATGATGTCATTTTTCAGTTTGATCAGAATCGGTTCATTATACGGATCATAACCCACTGGATTTTCTTTCTGTGTACAGGCACTTAACAATACTATTATTGAAAGCAGCAGCCAAACATTTTTTCTCATATATTACTCCTGATATTATTATTGTATAAATCCAGTAGTATTAGTAGGCAGTGTGGATATGTGGAAAATCCACTTTTACTATACCTAACTTATTACCTTCTGAATTCATTCAACTAAACATCATACTGTGAATATGCTGTGGATAACTCTTCCTTTTATCCAGCGTAATACACCTTATGATATTTCCAGACAAATTTTTTATACTTATGAACATTTATCAACATTTATTATTGTGAATATGTGAATAACTATTGTTTGAGCTGATCCATCAGGCTCTGTACCTGATATTTAAGATCATTATCTATCTCTATTTTGGTCTTGATACTTTTGATGGCATGCAATACCGTCGTGTGGTCTTTCAACTTATAATAATTGGCTATTGTCTTCAAAGTCAATGAAGGTATATAGAGATTGGAAAGATACATGGCGATTTGCCGCGGTTGCGCTATTTCGCTTTTACGTGTCTTTAAAAATATGCTGTTGCTGTTTATGTTAAAATTATTGCATACTTTGTTACAGATTAAATCTAATGTAATGCGGGATTTCTTCTCAGAAAACAAATCTTTTAAAATATCTTTGATCAACTCAATGTCAATGCCATCCGAATCTATGCCCTTATATCCTGTCCAAGCCTGGATTTTAACCAGAGAACCCTCTAATGCCCTTACATTACTCGTAATGTTTTCTGCTATATAATTTATCACTTCCTCCGGAAGATTGATATTATCACGCTCTGCCTTTTTCTTCAATATTGCTACTCTTGTCTCAAAGTTGGGCTGCTTCAGGTCCGTCATTAATCCCCACTCAAAACGTGAAACCAGACGCTGTTCCAGATCGGGTATTTCCCTGGGTAAACGGTCACTCGTCACTATTATCTGCTTCTTGGTCTCATATAAAGCATTGAAAGTATGAAAAAATTCTTCTTGGGTACCTTCCTTGCTCGATAAAAACTGGATGTCATCAATTAATAATACGTCAAAATAACGGAATTTATTGCGAAACTTATCCATTGCATTGCTGCGGATACTATCTATCATTTCATTCGTAAATTGCTCAGTTGTTATGTAATATACTCTTTTATACTCATGCAGATCTAAAACCATGTGCCCTATCGCCTGCATTAAATGAGTCTTTCCCATCCCTGACTTGCCATAAATAAATAATGGATTATATGTAGTGCCTGGTGATTCAGCCACCGCAAAGGCTGCGGACTGCGCAAAACGATTATTACTGCCAATTACAAAATCCTTGAATTGATAATTAGGATTAAGACGTGGTATATCATTACTTTGACGGCTCTCTGATTTTAAGGTCATATATGACGACAATACAGGCTTGATTTCTCCCGTTTCTCTGTTCGTGAAATTTACATTGTATTTATTATCAAACAAGGTGTAACATATCTCGGATACCATCGTCTTGTAATTGGAATTCAGATATTGAGCAATAAAATGTGTTGGAACATGTATTGTTAAACTCTGTTCTTCTTTCTCTATCAATTTTGTCTCGCGAAACCAGGTGCGATAGGTTTGCTCATTTACATGTTCCTGTAAAACATCTAATACTTTTTCCCAGATATTTTCTGCTCTGTTCATAATTTCCTTCTTGTGTTATCCACATAAATACTACAGGTGAATAATACATAACTCTTTTGATTTTAAACATATAAAGCTAAATTTTCCACTTATCCACATAACGTAATTATTTGTGTGGATAAGTTTTTAACCCTCAATTTTCTCCCGTCAATATGAGCATTACCTTTTCAATGTCAAGATAAGAAATTTCATCTTTATTTTCTCTTAATTTAAAAGATGGTCATCATTAAATACCTAAAATATAATGTTTTATAACTTTAACCATGTTATTTGGCTTTTCCGTATTAACTCCTTAATTACATATTTGCTAAAGGATTATTATTATTATTTTTCATTTTTTTTTGTTGTTCCACTTACGTCTCTCTAATCTTTTTCGTCAGTTATATTATCCCTCCATCAGGTAATTAGTTAATCATAGTACAAATATTCAATATTGGCATTAAAAGATAATTTTTATTTTTTTTCTGCCAATCTTTAGATTTTGTTTTCTGTCTTAAAATTTGTGTCAGCTAAAGGACACTAAATTACACGTAATCATTGATGCTAATAGATTTATAAATTTTATTTCTAAAAATGCCATCTCTCAATATGCCTAAACGCATTGAAAATTATCAGGTTATACGAGTTATAAAATTTCACCAGTCGCTTGAACCGAATGGACTGTCGTTCAGTGAAAAATTTTCAAAGTAAAAATGCTCCTCCATACTTCCACCGGAAATCTTTCTGATTTGTTATCTGTTTCTTTTACTGTAAGGTTTAAATCAATATTGTGAAATCCTATTGCACAAAATGGGTAAAATGCCGGTGTAAGTTTATTTAGCTTCTTCTATATATTATTGAAATTAAATGCAAAATAATCCGGATGTTGTCATATGGAAAGCAATATGTTACTAATATATTGAAAAATATGATAATTAGAAGCAAACTGACTAAAAGTGGAATTTCTATATTTACCGAAGGTTATTTCTGGTTCTGTTAATTTTAAAAAAGGGATAGGAGGTCAGCCCCGACCTCCTATTTTATAATTAATTGGCTATTGAGACTCTTTTATTCTTCTTCTGGGGGATAGATGTAGATGTTGCCATCAATTTCTACAATGATCCAGTCATCATTCGTGACAGCAATAAATATATATTCTGTGTCCTGTAAACTTTCCAGAGAAATAACTCCTACACTTTGGGCAACAAGGTCTTTTATTTCCTGTTCTGATTTATTACTTGACGAATAATCGGTTACTGATATTATAGGACCTGCAAAAATAGATAGAGTGATAACAAGGGCTATAAAAATACTAAATACTTTTTTCATCTTGGCTCCTTTAGAAATTTTCTTGTTTCTATATATATAGTCCACAAAAAAGCGTAAGTGTGACAACACCACGCAAAAAAAATGGAAAAAATGTGATTTTTTTTTCTTGGAAGGTGAAATGGAATTGAATGATAGTTATGTTCAGGATCATTTTCAAAAAGCATATAGCTTTGCCCTGTATAAACTTGGCAACAAACAGCAGGCGGAAGACATCGCTTCGCAGACGATAAATCTTTTTCTTCTGAAAAGCGATATGATCAATCCCGAAAAAACAGAATCCTGGGTGAGAGGTACCTGCCTTAATTTCTGTCGCAAATATTTTACGAACGTAGATAGGGAAAGAACTACTTTAAATTATGTCCGTGATGAATTAATTTCTTTCTATGATGTGGATCACACTGAGGATAATGAACTGCTGACAAATTTCCGTAAAGCCATGGAAAGCCTGAACGAACTGGAGGCCCGCTCTCTTGTTCTGTATTTTAATTCCGGACAAAATATCAAAAGAATGTCTGAAATTATTGGTGAGAACCATGCCAGCCTTCGGAAAAGAATCTCTCGCATCAAACAGAAACTGAAAGCAGAAACTTATAAAGAACTCGGTTATATTGCTACAAAAAAAATTATTGTTCCACAAATGCATGAGGCGATCATTCAGTTTGTGAAACGATTAAAAACTAATATTGAGAATAACACTATAGAGAAAATGTTTTACTATTTCTCGGAAGCAAACATCAAAGACTACAAGCCTCAGTATGATATACAGAAGATAAGAGACTACGAAGTTGTTCTCAGGGATGGTAAATATACCATTTATTTATTCTATCAGGATTCCGAAAATAAAATGAGTAATATTTTCTTCACGTTTTATCTGAACAGTAAGAATCAATTGAAGATAACCAAGCTCCCTAAACAAGGAACAAAAATGATCTGTCTCAAAGCCGGTACAGTCTCTGCCCAGGAAATTATCAAATATCTTAAAGAAAATCCGGAAAATCACCAGGGATTGATCAAAATGTCTCCGGAAATGATTAAAAGGATTATTGCCAAAGGATAAATGATTTTCTCTATTTAACAAATCTCTTTAAAATTAATATACCTCAAATTGCTGATTTTATCAAATAATCTGACTAACATATTTACAGGTAATGCACAATAAATAAAATAATTAATTGATTGATATAGTTTAATTAAATTAAATATTATAGACAAAATACCAGTTTTTTAATTTCTTGCATTATATGATATGTGTTTATTCTGATAAACCATTAACAAAGGAGTTTTTAATATGATTAGGATTGAAAAAATTACTAATAAAGAGGATTTAAATAATTCAGCCGGTATAGAAAATATTATAGATTTTTTATATGAACATCTTGGTCGTTATGGAGATAGTCGGGATGCTATTGCTGCCTGTCTTGAATATGTATTTTCCGAAAAGCAGGGTATGGGTGGCGAAATTTTTCTGGCTGTGTCTGAAAATAAGATAGCAGCTGCAGCAGTAATAATTAAAACTGGAATGAGATTATATATTCCGGAAAATTTTCTTGTCTATATTGCTGTTCACAAAGAAATGCGTAATCAGGGCTTAGGCAGCAGGTTGCTTGATTTGATCAAAAAACAGGTCTCAGGTGATATTGCTTTGCATGTGGAATTTGATAACCCTGCCGGAAACCTTTATGAGCGTGCCGGTTTTAGTAAAAAATATGCAGAAATGCGTTACCATAAGGAAGAATGATGGCAGAGCTGATAATTAACCATAATAAGATTATTCAGAATATTAAAAAGCTTGATGAGTATCTAAACAAGAACAATATAAACTGGACTCTTGTAACCAAAGTATTAAGTGGTAACTACAATGTATTGAAAGAGATTCTCCAGAATGATATTATCAAAAACTGCCATTCCATCGGAGATTCCAGATTATCGAGTTTAAAAACGATCAAGAGTATCCGTCCTGATATTGTCACTATGTATATCAAGTTACCTGCTTTAATCAGTGCTGCAAGTGTTGTAAAATATGCCGATATTTCGTTAAATTCATCTTATAAGACGATTGAAGCCCTGAACAGAGAAGCTGAAAAACAGGAAAAGATCCATCGGGTGATTGTGATGATTGAGATGGGTGAATTACGTGAAGGTGTAATACGTGAAGATCTTCTGAGATTTTACGAGCAAGTCTTTAAATTATCTAATATAGAAATTATTGGTTTGGGTACCAACCTTGGTTGTATGTATGGTGTTGAACCCAGTTATGATAAGCTGATCCAGCTTTCGCTTTACCGTCAGCTTCTGGAAGCCAAATTTGATCGTAAAATTGAGCTGATTTCCGGTGGCAGTTCAATTACTCTCCCTTTAATCGGGATGAAGAAGATTCCTGCATCTGTTAATCATTTCCGCATTGGAGAAGCAGCCTTTCTTGGTACTACTCCTTTGACGGGTAAAAAATACCAGCAGCTTTACACTAATGCCTTTGAGTTTAAATCTAATATTATCGAAATGGCTTTAAAAGAAGGCTCTCCTGATGGTATTATTGGTGAAGGTAATGTGGGATTTTCAGAATTAAGCCTTGAAGATTCAACCTTACGGCAATATAGAATTATTTTTGATTTCGGGCTGGTCGATGTGGATACACGTCATTTAACTATCAAGGATCAGAAACTCAGCTTTTCAGGTACTACTTCAGATATGACGGTATATAGCCTGGAAGTTTGCGATGATAAACTGGGGAAGAGATATAAAGTTGGTGATAAAATAGGATTTCAGCCTGATTATATGGCCGTTGCCCGTTTGATGAATTCAAAATTTATAGATAAAGTGATCAAATAAAAATATCCCCGGCTTTTACCGGGGATTATTTAAGCTACTATACATTATAATACATATTCATTTCAATAGGATGCGGACGCGTATTTAACTGAATAATTTCCTTGCTTTTTTCCTCAATCCAGCTTGCAATAAGTTCTTCATTAAAAACATCTCCAGCCAGCAGATATTCATGATCTTCTTTTAAGGCAGCTAATGCTTCTTCCAGAGATGCCGGTACGCTTTGCAGCAGTTTCTGTTGCTGAGGAGACCAGTTATACACGTTATCATCAAAAGGACCATATCCGTTTTCTTTGGTAGGCATTATTTTGTTAATTATTCCGTCAAGTCCAGCCATGATCAGAGCACTGGTTGCCAGATATGGGTTACAGGAAGCGTCACCTGTTCGGAATTCAATGCGCTTTGTTTCCTCAGTTGTAGCATATTTAGGTATGCGGATTGCCGCGGAACGGTTTGCCAGTCCAAAAAAGAGCTTGGTTGGTGCTTCAAATCCAGGGATCAAGCGCTTATAGGAATTAGTACTGGCATTGGTAAAGGCAGTAAGTGAACGTCCATGTTTGAGAATTCCACCAATGAAATAAAGTGCCTCTTCAGACAGATCTGCATATCCGCCTTCTTTATAAAAAATATTTTTCCCCTCTTTTCGAAGCTGGATGTGAAAATGCATGCCATTTCCTGGTTCGTTATAGAGAGGTTTTGCCATCATTGTAGCTGTAAGCCCATTACTGAGTGCTACTTCACGGATTATATCCTTTATGAAAAGGAATTTATTGGTTAAGGTTTTAAACTCGATTAGTTCTGTCTCTATCTCCTGCTGAGAAGCAAGACCCACTTCATGATGATGATAACGGATAGGGCAATCAATTTCTTCGATTAATTCCACCATTTCCTGACGGACATCAGCAAATCTGTCAAAGGGTGTATCCATATGATAACCCTTGCGATGATCGCTGGCAATACCGTCTGCATCATCAAAATCATTGGGCAGGCAGCGTTTATTCTCAGAAGAGGTAAATTCGAAGCCGGCAGCATAATTTTCATTATAAAAATATGCTGCATCAAACAGATAGAATTCAAATTCAGGTATCCACCATGATTCATCAGCTATTCCTGTCGATTTCATATATTCCGTAAGTCGTTTAGTAACGCTGCGCGGATCTTTTTTTACTCCAATCCTCGAATCTGCATCACAGATATTTGCCAGGATTCTGATCTGCTTGTGTTCACTGAAAGGATCTATTATGGCTGATTCCAAATCTGGTATAAGCACCATATCTCCTGCTTCCACGGCTTTCATGCCCGGTATGCTGGATCCATCAAAAGGTATTCCGGATTTCATTATCTCTTCTATATGCCGTGCCGGAAAGGTGATGTGATAACAGCATCCCTTCAGATCGGTATATTTGAGATCAATGGCACTGATATTCTGCTCATTGATTGTCTTTTTGATTTCATTTAATGTCATTTGGTAACTCCTAATCTATTATAATTTTTAAATTTCAATCCCTGTTAATAGTCGTAAAAGTAAAGACAGAGGCACACGGATGATTCGCCCAATAATGCCCAGATGCAGAAAATAATCTACCGCAAAGATCAGCATTAAGATCATGGCTCCTTGATGCTCTTTCGCGGTATATTTATAATACTGTTCATCTGTTAGAAAACCACCCAGTATTTTTGAACCGTCCATGGGCGGTATTGGTATCAGATTAAAAATGCCCAGCGCCAGGTTTATCAGTATTCCATAAAATAGAAAACTGATAATAAAGGATTGCAGCCCGTTCATCAGATACTGATTTGGAAATGAATTACGAGCCAGTGCAAATATTATTGATAACAGGATTGCCATCAGAAAATTAGAAACGGGTCCTGCTGCTGCCGTTAAGGCTGTGTCACGTTTGTAATTCTTAAAATTATGAGGATTGATGGGTACCGGTTTCGCCCAGCCAATATGAACCACAAACAGCATCAAAAGCCCAATCGGGTCAATATGTGAAATGGGGTTTAATGTCAATCTGCCAGCGCGCTTGGCTGTGTCGTCACCCAGTAAATAGGCGACCCTCCCATGGCTGTATTCATGGATGGTTAAGGACAATAACAAAACGGGTACCTGGAAAAGCAGTTTTAAAAGAAAACTCATATGTTAATCCCTGATTACTTTCAGAAAGCGTCGTTTGCCAACCTTGATCACCACCTCATTTTCCACCGTGAAATCCAAATCGCTGATTTTTTCGTCATTTACCGTAATTGCATTCTGTTTGATCAGCCTTTTCACTTCACCATTGCTTTCGCATAGCCCGGCAAGTGTCAGGATTTCCGTCAGTTTCTGTGCCCCATGCATTAAGAATTCCGGCATTTCATCAGGTATTTCTTTCTTACTGAATATCTTATTAAAATGCTCTTCGGCTGCTATGGCTGCTTCCTGACCATGATATAGTGCCACAATTTCCCTTGCCAGGCGCTGCTTGATGATCTTGGGATTTGTTCCTGACTGAAGTTCTTTTTGTATCTGGTCTATTTCATCAGGATCTACTTTTGTGGCATAATTGAAGTAATTGATGATCAGCTCATCAGGTATGGACATCACTTTACCATATTTATTTTCCGGCAGATCATATACGGCAATGTAGTTATCCATGGATTTACTCATTTTATTGACCCCATCGGTGCCCATCAAAATCGGGGAAAGTATCGCTACCTGCTGTTCCATGCCAAAATAACGCTGCATATCTCTGCCGCAGAGAATATTGAATTTCTGTTCCGTTGCACCCAGTTCCACGTCTGCCTTTACGGCTACTGAATCATAGCTCTGCAGTATGGGATACATTATTTCATGCATGCCCAGTGAAAGACCTTCTTCATAACGTTTGCGAAAGGTGTCATGCGCCATGAACTGCGCCAGAGTCCATTTTCCCATTAATTTCAAGACGTCAGACATAGTCATGTCTCCAAACCATTCCGTCTGCCATCTTACTTCCGTTTTATCTTTATCCAGTACGGTATAGAGCTGATCCATATATTTTACGGCATTAGCTTTAACCATTTCAGCAGTAAGCGCCGGACGTGATTCGTCTCTGCCGGTCGGATCCCCGATCTGAGCCGTGAAATCGCCGATGATGATCACTCCCAGATGCCCCATATCCTGAAATTCACGCATCTTGCGGATGGGTACCAGGTGCCCGATGTGTACATCGGCTCCGGTGGGATCAATGCCGTATTTTATGCGTAAAGGCTTGCCTGTTTTTTCCGCTTTCGCCAGTTTCTTTTGTAGATCTTCCTCTGGAATGATCTCTTCCACACCCTTGCGTATCATCTTCATTTCTTTCTCGAATTTCATAAACCTGTTCTCCAAAAATTTCTGAAATGCCAAAATCAATATATGTGTATCTTTGTCAAATATTGTTATTTATTGCACTTTTCCCTAAGGGTTTAATTACAAAAAATGTCAGGAGGGGAATAAAAGTTTCAATCAGTTTTATTGAAATGAGAATAATTCTGCTCAAAACCAACATACTGGTTTTGTATCTTGTACCGGTGATAATGTTTTTGCCGTATTTTTGGGGAGAGTGCACTTTGAGACTTATTAACATTATGCACCCTCTGTGACCATTCGCAGGTTGTGTAAAATTTTATCTCAATTATTCCGGTTATTACATAATGAGTTACATTGACAGCCCTGCACTATAGCAGATTTAAAAAATCCTGCAGGCGGTGATTGAAGATGTGCAGACGGAATGACTGTGATAGAATCTCTGAGGCGGAACGATAGAAAAGTGACGGTGTATTGTTGACCACATAATAGAATTTCCCCTCATACTCGTAAATAGGGTCACATAGTTCGGAAAAATGAGTACCCTCAAAGGTTCTGCCGGCATCTCCCGTGGCATCAATTACCAGACAGCCCTTTTTGAGCTGCATCTGCTCTTCTTCATTTAATATATGCTCTACTGTGTCATCAAGCCTGATTCCGGACACTATTATATCCCAGAGATCAAGAGTTTTCTTAAAATCATCCATTGTCTGCCGGTAAAACATTCTGACCCGGGCTCCAAGCTGAGTCGCAAACTGAAATGCACCCTGTGCTACGTTTCCGGTTCCCAGCACGGCAATCCGCGTTTGCGGGTGGATCATTAATCCATGCGTCAGCGTGGCATGATATAATGACGCATAACCAGCCAGAACGGAATTATCCCAGGTAAAATATTTCTTTACCCATTGTACCGGAGTAATCTTATCCTTATGATAAAATGTTGTGATTATATCTGTGTCGATTATACTCAATTCTTTTTCCAGAAATATGGTTTCATAAAATTCCCTCCCCGTTGTTAAGGGTTGCAGCCAGCCAAGGAAGGTCTGATGCTTCCGGATCAAAGGATAATCGGATTCTTCTACCGGTTTCAGGTTAAAGATAGCATCACAGGTGGTAAAAATTTCTTCTCGACTGCGAATACGTGCCCCACGACGAATATATTCATTATCATCAATTTCCATATTTGCACCAAAATCCTGCTCAAAATACAACTCGTCATTGATCCCGCCTATGTCCTGAGGTAAAAGAACTACTCGTCTTTCACATTTGCTCTGAGGTTTTATAAATCCTATCTTCATAACAATACTCCCTGTATTTAAAATGAAACTTTACCAGATTTTTGTCAAATGAATTACATCTCTAAATTCATATTATTAATAACAATTTGAATTATGACTCTATTATTTCTTGTCAAGAAGAAACATTTTTTTTTATTGACCATTGTAATCTTACCAAAGGAGTAAATATTATGCCCGTTTCCCCCGAAATGAAAGCTTTTAGCATCGTTATATTGTTATGTTGCTGGATTATATCTCCGGCAGCTACTGTAAGCGGTATCATCAGGTGCAATAGTACCGGTGAACCTCTATCCTATGCCACTGTGTTATTACTGGGGCAAAATACCGGCGTCCAGTCAAATTCCAAAGGTTTTTATAATATTGCCATCTCTGAAACAGGAGAAAATGTTCTGCAATTCAGTCTCATGTCATATAAAACGCAAAAATTCACTCTCGAATTCAATGACTTGCTGGAAAGCCGCATTCTCAATGTTGACCTGGAAAAGGACGCCGTGGAAATCGAAGGCAGCGAAGTACGCGAAATGCGGGTTAAACGCGAATTTAAGGCAAATACCCCTGAGATCAGACCCGGTAATGTGCTTAGTTCAGCCGAGCAGATCCTGGAAGTTTCCCAGTTCGGCGAAGGCGATATTATCCGCTCTATACAGGTGCTGCCAGGCGTTTCTTCTGTTTCCGATTACTCCAGCGGACTCTATATCTGGGGAGGCACTTATGACCAGAACCTTATTCTGCTGGACGATATTGACGTTTATAACCCCTCCCATTTCGGCGGCATTTTCAGTACGTTCAATACGGATGCCATCAGCACGGTGGAACTTATGAAAGGCGGTTACCCGGCTCTTTATGGCGGCAGAATGTCTTCCGTGCTCAGCATTAATAACCGCGAAGGAAACCGTAAATTTCATCAGGGAGTGGCTCACTGGAGCTTTATCTCGGCAGCTGCTACTCTGGAAGGACCAATAGATAAAGGAAACTCTTCCTATATGGGCTCTTTCCGTCGTAGTTATTTTGACCTGATCGCTAAATTTATGGATGATATTCCCGAATACTATTTTTATGACGGGCATGCCCGTCTGAACTGGGACGTTACACCCACCAATAAATACAGTCTCAGTTTCTATAATGGACGTGATGATCTCACTCTGGACATTATGGATCAGATGAATATCAGTTGGGGTAATACTACTTTTACTCTCATGAATACACGCATCTGGGAGAATGGATTATTTGGCAGCTTCATCTTAGGTGGCAGCGGATTTGACTGCAAATTCCGTATCAAAGAAGAAGAGACCACACTCTATGACTGGGATAACAGTATCAAAGATCTCACGTTTAAAAGTCGGTTCAGTCGCCGTTATTCCGGTGAAAACCGCCTTGACTGGGGACTGGAAATAAAATATATGCAGGTTAATTTCAAAGAAGTTAGCGATCTGCAGTATGATCCCAGCAGTCTTTACGATATAGAAGGCAGAAGTCTGATTAATTCCGTTTATGTGCAGGATTACTGGCAGCCATCTCCTTTCTGGAACATAGAACCGGGATTACGACTGAATTATTATCGCTTGTTGCACGTGAAACCTGAAGTTGCTCCCACTCAGGAATGCCTTGATCTTTCACCTCGTCTTGCCATTAGACGTATCATTGATCATTCTTCTAATGTCTATATCGCTCTAGGTAGATACTATCAGTACCTGGTTATGGTTTCCGGAGGCATAAACACTCCCATGGATATCTGGTTTCCCATCGACGGCAGTACGGAACCAGGTTATTGCGATCATTATATTCTGGGCTATAAAAAGGAGTTCGGCAGTCATCTGGCTCTGGACAGTGATATCTATTATAAAGATTATGCCAACCTGGTCGAACAAAATGATAATGCCTTTTATTCCTGGGATAACGAAGATTCCAGTCTTTCCGATGTTCTGCTTAAGGGCGATGGCTATTCCTGGGGGGGGGATATATTATTACGTACAGACTGGCACGGGATTTCAGGATTTCTCGGTTATTCGCTGGGAATTACCCGCCGCAAAATGAATGGATCCAACACAAATCCTGAAACAGGTCTGGCAGAATACTTTTATCCGCGTTATGACCGCACTCAGCAACTGACCATGATGGAAAACCTTCATCTGCACGATGTATTTGATTTCCGCCTTGGGAAAGGAGATCCTTCCATAGGCTTAAACGTGACCTATAAAACCGGACAACCCACTGCTAAACCCGAAATGGTCTATTTCGATGGTGATCATATTAACATACTTTATAGTTATAAGGATAGAGTGCGGCTTCCTGCCTATTTCCGCATTGATCTTAGCCTGAAGTGGAAACTCAATACTTACTGGGGGGAAGTGCAGCCTTATATTGAAGCAATTAATGTTACCGGGAATAAAAATGTGAACAGCCGCAACTATGACGTCGAAAGTGATGAAGACGGCAAACTGAGTATTAAAACGGAAGATTTCACGGAACTACCCTTTATCATGATGTTCGGTGTTTCGGTGAAATGGTAGGAGGTATAATGAAAAAAATAATTATCTTAACAGCGATAATATTACTACTCAGCGGTTGCGAACTTACTGCGCCCCAGAGATATGAAAAGGAAAGTCTGGTTGTTTCCGGCTATCTGATAGCAGGAAAAACTGTTTCCATCCAACACCCCATATTCGTTGGCAGAACAATTTCTGCCGATGGCGGCACGATGGACGATATTCTCATCACAAATGCGGAGGTGAAACTGATGAAATTAGATATCAATCATGTTGCTCAGGATACTTTTGCCCTATCTTTTGCTATTGATATTGACAATCTCTTATTCGGCTATCAGTCGGAAGAAGTCACCATCGAACCGGCAACAACCTATCGCATCGAAGTGCATGCCATCCTTGATTCACAGGATGTTTTCGCCTGGGCGGAAACCACAGTTCCGGAAACGGTGGAGATCAATATTGACTATAATGGACTTGCCACACCCGAATATGGCTTTGCAGATGAATTTTCACCTGATCTGCCTGCCATCCCTTATGATAATGTCAATAATGACTTTCCCATTTATTTTGCCTTGAATAGCGATGCTATTCTCTATACTTCCTATAATTTCTACTGCCTGGAGGAATTTTCCACTTCTCTCGAATATACTATTCCCTTTATGAACTTCACCCACCTCGAAGAAGAAGATGAAGAAGCATACTATAGCGTAATGAGCAATAATCTCCGGGAAGTGAATATGTCCTGGCGCTATGAACCCGGGCAGGATGATGAAGGAAACTGGTACCGGCTCGATGACTTTTATGCCATCGGTTTCAGTTATTACGGACAATACCGCCTCACAATCTACATCGTTGACCAGAATTACTATACCTATCACTATCATTCCGAAAGCTACCTGCATGGCGGCATTCACGGAGGTATAGGATATTTCGGCTCCGTCACCGGAGAAGATTACTTTACCAGGATCACCCGTTAGTATCGCTCAGGAGCAGTAACCGTTTCAGAGAATTCATAATGGTCCTATAAATATTATTCCGGCTTTTTCGGAAGCCGGAATATTTTCCAACATCAAAGATAATTATTTATAACGTTCATTCCTTTTTCTATCAATTCATTCTCCGTATCCGTTTTTCAGGTTATTTCCTGTAATTTTTCTGTAATTCTTAACTTAACTTCTTATTTCAGTATAATATATATATCCTTTCTGCCCATAATTAGAGGATGCTGTGGGAATGCTGTGGGTTCATATTGGTAATAAATTGTTTTTGTCATTTATCGTCCTCAATTAGAACTATTGTTTTAGTAATATTTAACCCATTTTGGAGGCTGTGCGAAAACTAATGATTGTTCTTTGAAGAAGACGATATCCAATTTAAGCCAAGAGTTTTGGACTGTACTCAGGACAAGACTTTTGAGCGACTAAAATACTGTCAGGAAATTAATTAAACGATGCCGAGTAAGTATTCGACGCCCCAAAGTCTTGCCCGGAGTACCTTACAAAAATATTCTGTCAATTTTTGGCAGAATATTTGGTCAAAACCTTGCGAATGTCGCCAGACCTCCGCAATGGCTGACTTTGTTCCTCTGCCAATAACCAATATCCAGTTTTGGGCAGAAAAGATTTTCAACCACCGACCCCACTGACGAAAATAATGCCAGAATAAATCCGTTCTTTTCTTACATTATCCGTGCTGTCCGGTGACGTCCGTGGTTAATAATCTTTTCTTTGGTTCTGGCTTGTCCAGGTTAGGATTTGATGAAGAGTAGTAATATCTTATCTTCAGTTGGATTTACCCATCACTGTTCACTGTTCACCGATTAAATATTTATGAAAATAATCTAACTCTCTCTGCGCCCAAAGCTTACTGCTATTCGCAAATTTATACTGCACAATATGGGTTAACCCATTTTGTACTATGGGATTTCACATATAACCGCTTGTTTCTGGCATCCAATGTTGCTTCCCTCCTCTTTGATATTATGTCCGAAAGGAAATAGAAATTCAGGGGAAGGAGGATGACAGCAAGAGTTAATCTTGACATTGATTTACAGATTTATTAAAAGGTTAATAAATTGAAGAGAAAAAGTGTGGAGCTATATTATGAAGATAAAATTGTTATTACTTTTATTACTTGTATCATTTATTCCTCTGGCGGCAGTTCATAATTTTACGGTTAATGGTGCAACCAGCACAACAATTGCCATAGGTGATTCGATGTATTTTGAATTCGAGTTTGAAGTTGAAGGTAATGCTGCTGATTTTGCCTTTGGGGTGGAGATATTAGGGCAGGAAATACCGATTTTTTCCGGGAATTATCTCTTATTTCAGGATGGCGGGATGCTTGATGAGACGGGATTAGACGGCGCTTTTGCCGGTGGTTTTGCCAATTTCATCCAATTACCGGAAGGCACGACCCTGACTGTGACCTTGACTGATGAGGATATTTCTGACATGGTCAGTATTCAGTTCGAGCAGTTAAATACTAATTACAGTATCTCCGGCAACGTATTGCAGGAAGGGAGCTGGATAGATCTGCCCGTGATGGGTGGATTGGTTTACACTATATATAACGGCGGGATAGACGTATTGATGGAATTATTGAACAATTTTGATCTGGAGACTTTTTTAGCCTTCATTGCTTCTGATCATTACATATTGAGTGATTTAACGGGCTTTTTAGGAGATTATCAGATTTTTGTGCCGGAAGATATACCTGATGTGGTATGCATGACCGGCGTTTACAGTCTGCTGGATATCAACGGCGGATTCATACCACCGGCAATTCAGGAAATAACGGTAAATGGTCATGAGACAGGAATAGATTTCATGTATTACTTTCCGGATGGGGATTTTTACGGGATAGTGACCGATCCTGAGGGAGAGTTAATTGCTAATGCGGGTTTTATGCTGGATAACCCCAATTCGAGCATACCTTATTTCTTTGTCTCCGATTCTGTGGGGGCTTTTTCAATATCGCTGTCAGACGGGATTTATGATTATACCGTTACCGCAATCGGCTATGGAATATTGACGGATACCGTGGAAATAGACGGGGGAGATGTTTACCGGGAAGTCGTTTTAGAACCAATTGGCGGCATAGGGGGACAGTTTTATGGCTATGTGTATAACCAGAATGCCGAGCCAGTGATAAACGCACAATTGATGGTGATCCCGGCAGCAGGCGGCGATCCTCTTTACGAGTATTCCATGGGCGACGGGAGCTTTTCCTTTGATCTGGCAAATGGCATTTATGGCTATATGGTGAGCCACAGCTTATACATCGGTGTAACGGGAGATTTTGAGATTGCGGATGCTAATGTTTATGAGGAGATAGTAATGTCGCCGGTGGTGGGGACTGATGGAGACTTGACGGGAATAAGTGAAGTTATCTGCTATCCCAATCCGTTTAATCCCTGCACAACTATCTCCTTCCAAGTGCAGCAGGCAGGGGAAGTAAAACTGGAAATTTTCAACAGCCGCGGGCAACGGGTGCAGACGCTTTTAAACAGCGCTCTGGAAAAGGGATTTTATGAATACAACTGGCAGGGAGAAGATGAACAGCAGCAAGAAGCCGCCAGCGGATTATATATTTACAGGCTCAGTTCCGGTTCCGGGCAGATATCAGGAAAATTATTGTTATTGAAATAGGGACGAAAAAAAATGGATGGCAGCAAAAGTATCAGGCAATTAGAAAATGAATTGGATTCAATTAGAAAAAAAGGGAATAAAGAAGAATTAATTCCAGTACTGGAAGCGCTGGTTGGTACTTATTCGCATACGGAAGATGTTTTGCAGTCAATACCTTATGTTGAAGAGTTGATCCTGCTCTTCACACAGGCTGGCAATAAGCTGAAAACAGCGAATTGTTATGATTTTCTGAGTCGTGTATATTCATTTAAACCGGATTATGCCAAAACCGAAGAAAGTGCCCGTAAGTCATTAGAACTTTATGAAGAATTGGGAAATTTGGAGGGGCAATCTTTCTGTTATGTGAGTTTGGGGGGGGCATATCGCAATCAGGGCAGGATCGATGAAGCTCTGGAGCTATTATTTCAGGCAAAAGATCTGATGCAGAAACAGATAAAGATCGAAAAACAACCGAAGAAGATACTTTTGCGCGGTTATATCGGAGTTCATGAGCAAATAGGGATTCTATACGGGATATTGAAGCAGCAGGAGAAATCGCGGGAATATACCCGGCTGGCTTTAAAAATGGCAAAAGAGCAGAATGATGTGAACAGTATTTTTAAAGCACTGATAAATCTGGGTGTATCCTACAATGAAGAGGATACGGAAAAAACCCTGGAATATTACCTGGAAGCGCTGCCTTACGTGGAAGAAAGCGGACTGACGCATATTCTGGCAATAGTTAAGAACAATATCGGCGGGGTATATGAAGACCGGGAAGAACTGGACCAAGCCCTGGAATATTATCAGGAAGCTCTGGAGCTGATCAGGGAAAGTGAGATCAACAAAAACCGGACGTTTTATTTAAAACATATTGGAACGGTATATTTTAAGCAGCAGAATTTCAGGGAAGCGCTGAAATATCTGAAAACAAGCCTGAAAGACGCGCTCAAGATGAATCTGGTGCAGGAAGTGGAAGAGATTTATCACCTATTGAGCAAGGTTTATAAGGCACAGCAGAATTTTGAGAAATCTTTAATGAATTTCGAGAAATATTCCGAACTGAAAGATAAGAGACTGAATTCGGAAGTAATAGAAAAAATATCTAATCTTCAAAAGAAATATGAAGATGCTAAAAAGCAACTGGTAAACACACAGAGGAAAAGTTCTCTGATATCCGAAGTGCTCAAGAAGCAGATGAGTATGAACCTCATTGGCAGGAGCAATGCGATCAAGGAAGTGCATGAACTGGCAATGAAAGCGGCACAGCATCAGGATACTAACGTATTGATCACAGGAGAAAGCGGTACCGGCAAAGAGATAATTGCACACATCATTCATTTTGCAAGTAATCGTAAAGACAGCATGATTATTCCGGTAAATTGTAGTTCCATACCGGAAACATTGATGGAGAGTGAATTTTTCGGACATAAGAAAGGATCTTTTACTGGAGCTCTGGCAGATAAAACCGGCTATCTGGAAGAAGCAGATAAAGGCACTTTATTCCTGGATGAGATTGGTGATATGCCTGCTTCTCTGCAGGCAAAACTACTGCGTGTACTGGAAAGTAAAAAAATCAAGCCCATTGGCTCCAGCAAAGAAATGCAGATAGATTTCCGTTTGATCGCAGCTACTAATAAGGACATTAACCAGTTGATAGAGGATAATATTTTCCGGGTTGATCTTTTCTACCGCATCAATACTATAGAAATATATATTCCACCTTTACGGGAGAGAAAATCGGATATCGAGCCGCTAGTACACTTTTTTATCTCGGAGTATGCCCAGGCTCTAAAAAAACCATTACCTAAAATAGCGCTGGATGTTATGGAACAATTAGAAAACTATTCTTTCCCCGGTAATGTTCGGGAATTGAGGAATATGGTGGAAAGAGCAATGATAATGCTGAGAACCGATACTCTTTCTGCGGAATGTTTCAATCTCAGATCTGCTCCGGTATTAAGTACGCAGACTACCGGAATGGATATTACAACTTTAGAAGAAATGGAAAGAGAAATGATCCTTGGAACTTTGGATAGAACCGGTAATAATCACAGCAAGACAGCCAGGATATTGGGAATTTCATATTCAACATTGAACCGCAAGCTGAAACAGATGAATCAAGGATAGCCCCGCGAAGGGAAAAACCGATACTTCCAAATTGCTATAGCAAAATGGAAGTGTATTCCAAATTGCTATAGTCTATTCCTGAAGACAACAATTGAATACTATTCTATAAATATAATATTAATAATAAGATAGCTTCTTGTAATAATTTTGTTTCCGTTTGGTATTCAAATTGCTGAATAGAACTCAGAAATTACCAGGGGTTAGAATTGAATGATTTGATTAGAATTTCAGAAAACGAGAGTATCAGCGTAACGCAAATATGCGAAATCAGTGACATCGTCGAGATCAGCAATCAATGGCGGAAAATGTTCTGTTTCACGATAGTGCTTCAAGATGAGCAGATATATAATATAGCCCGGGAATATGAGAATGGTAATCGTCAAATAACGCAGCAGGAGATATCCTGCCTTCATCAGGCAATCATAGATACTTACCAGTCGGTCTGTAACAAAAAATGTATAGATAAACCCAAGTAAAACGATTTAAAAAAAGGAGAAAACGATGAAAAGAGCGATTTTGTTATTTTTTGTATTGGCATTATGCGTATTAGGCGCAGACACATTTTCAGTGCAGGGTGTATTGAGAGATCCCCTGGGTAAGACGGTAGATGACGGATACTACAATTTATTATTCAAGCTTTACAATGAGGAAGCAGGCGGATCTGCATTCTGGGAAGAAAGCCAGGGCAGCGTTCTGGTTACTAATGGTGTATTTGGAGTGGAACTGGGAGTAAATAGTCCTCTGGATCAGATTCCTTTTGATGAACATTACTGGATCGGGATCACGGTCAATGAAGGCGTGGAAATGGAACCGCGCTTTAAACTCACTAAATCGCCTTCAGCCATGAGCGTATTTGGAACTGACAACGTATTTCCATCAGTAGGAAATGTGGGAATAGGAACTCATGAACCGGCTGCCTATCTGCATATTGTGGATTCCGAAGCTGGTGTCGATAAGCTCTTGATCGAAAGCGAAACTGGTGAAAATTCAGTTGTTGTTACAGAAGCAGGAAAAGTAGGTATTAACGTTGAGACACCAGAGGCTGACCTGCACGTGGTTGCAACTGATGCAGCAGAAAATAAGATTATCATCGAGGAAGCGGACGGTACCAATAAGTTCGTAGTAACTGCTGGCAGTCAGGTGGGAGTGAATGTGGAAATCCCGGAAGCAGATTTGCACATAGTGGCTACTGATCCGCAGCTCAATAAGCTTTTAATAGAAAATGAAGACGGCTCGAGTCAGTTTGTAGTGGCACCTGATGGGAAAATAGGAGTAAACCTGGATACTCCAGCACAAGCACTGGATATAAATGGTAATCTGAAGATGCGTAATGGCGGGATCATGTTTGATGACGGTTCCACACTGGTCAGCGCAGATATGGGTGGTTCAGCCAGTTCATTATCGAATTCTGGCAATGCCATGATCACAGCAGACAGTGATGAAGACGGAACGGGAAACCTTGATCTGATCAGTGGTTCAACAACCCGATTAAGTATTGTACCTACCGGAACGATCAATTTCTATGGTCCCCTGCTTTCCAATTCTCCAGTAACGGTTTCTAATGAAATAAAGGGTACTACTTTTAAAGATGTTGATAGTCCATACTGGTACGTTAATCCGGCAGGAAATTCTAAACTGGTAGGATTGTCACTTGGTCATGATTATGATCCGGCGGATATTCTGGATATACGCAATGGAGGATTGCGCATCTGGGATGGCAACGCCAGTGTTGATTATGCCTATGGTCAGTCAGCCCTTTACGTGGAAGACGTATTGGAATTGGATGGCAATGCTTATATAAGTGGAACTTTGAGCAGTAGTGCCGTTTATGATCTTCAAAATCAAAATTACTTTGTAAATCCCGCAGGCAGTTCCAGTATGCAATCGATTAGTTTAGGTTTTAGCGGTACAAACTATGGATCACTTGATGTTCGTAATGACGAAGTCAGGATTTGGGATGGCAGCGCCACGGTTAATTATGCCTCAGGTGCAGGAGACCTTTTCGTAGAAGATATTCTTGAATGTGGGGGGTATTTATATGCTTCATCAATGATGGATTTAGATAGTCCCAGTTATGTAGTAAATCCATCTTCAGCGAGTAAGTTAAGCTCTGTGTCAATCGGGCATAACTATTCGCCATCTGGATGTCTGGATGTTAGAGGAAACAGTGTCCGCATATGGGATGGCAATGCCTCGGTAGATTATGCTACAAGTGTAGGAGATCTTTATGTGGAAGATCAAATCGAATGTGACGGAAACATAAGAACTTCAGGGATAACAGGCAGTGCCGCGAATTTTGGTTATGTTACAGGGACAAACAGTGTCTACTCTACCGGATATATATATAGTGATATGTTTTTCAAGGCAAATAATACTACTTCACAGGATTTAGGATTTACAGGTTATTATTGGTATAGAGGATATGATAACTGGCAATTATTTATGTATACTGATAATGATTTTTCCTTTAGGTATAATGGAAGCAATAAAGCTTACGTTGACTGTGGGGATGGTTCTTTCCATACTTGGTCAGACCGCAGTGTTAAGAAAAACATAGAACAGGTTGAAAGCGACAATCTGGGAAAAGTAATGCAGTTGAAGCCTAGTAGGTTCCATTACAAAACCCAGGACGACAGTGAAGAGAAATGTATTGGGTTTATAGCACAAGAAGTTGCTGATCTATATCCTGAACTGGTAGGAGAAAAAGACGAAGAATTGACCTTGAATTATTCAGGATTTGGTGTTGTAGCAATAGCTGCTATTCAGGAACTGAATGAAATAGTGGAGGAACAGGAAAGAACAATCGAGATGCTGATACTTAGAATCGAAGCGCTGGAAAATAAGTAAACTGATGTTAAACAATCAAAACTGGAGTTAATTATGAAAGTGAAGCATTTTAGAAGCTTGCTTGTCGGATTGTTTATCATCTTCTTTAGTGTATCGGTATGGGGTCAAACCTGTGAGCCCAATTATTCGGTACCTTATATGACGGTAAATAATGCCGCAGCAACGGGCAATACAAACAGTCAGCTATTCAATCTGAAACTGACTGTGGGTCAGCCCATGATCCAGCAGGCGACCAACTATTCGCAACACAGTATGGTTGGAGGTCTCTGGTCTTTTTATATGAAAGAACCGCGTCCGCCCATTGTGCGCGCCTCAGATGGCGATTTTCAGGATATGGTGCTGGTGCAGTGGACAATTGAAGATGATCACACGGGCCCTCCGGTAACGGGTGCTAACGTGGTGCTGTATCGGAATGGTTACGTTTTATCCACTTTGCCGGTATCGCAGACGGACTATCAGGATTTCAATGTTTTTCCCGGAGAATATTATCAGTATGGGGTGGTTTCCACGAACGAAATGGGAACCAGCCATAAAGAGAATAATATTGGATTTATGAATCCTAATGGCGTGATAACGGGACATGTGGAAACACCCAGCGGTAATCCGGTAGAAGACACGAAAGTGATGTTGACGCCAAACCTGGGGAGATCAGCCTTCTTTGGTCCCGGTGAGCATTCCTATGTTTATTACATAGATCCTGAGACGAGTCTTAACCGGCTATTTGTGGGTCTGGAAGAAAGCTATACAATAGAAACGTGGTTCCGCTCCACGCATACAGATCATGTGCAGACGCTTTTTGCCGCAGTCGATTCATCCACGGTCGATCACTATCTGAAGCTGGAACTTCTGGAAGGCGGATATCTGCACTGGGAACATAATCCTGCCGCAGGTATAACCGGGACGGAGATCACCACGGTTAATCCCTACAGCGGTTTTGATGAATGGGGCAACGGGCGCTGGCATCATGTAGCCTGCGTGTTTGACACCCTGGAAATGACCATGTATGTGGATGGTTTTATTGTGGGCGAAGCAATAGCCACCGGTTACATAGCAGATCAGGCAGAAATCATGATAGGCAAATCTGCTCCCATGGATCCCACGAACTACTATTACGGCAGAATGGATGATTTTCGTATCTGGAGCATACCGCGGGAATGGGAAGACCTGCGCAAATATCAGGACATCACACTGTCCGGCGATGAAGAGGGGCTGGCAGCTTACTGGAAATTTGATGAAGTGGAAGGAGACATCGTTTTTGACCTTACGCAAAATGACAATGATGGAGAGATATGTCACATCACACGCAGTCCCAATCTGGCTCCCGTTTACGTGGGAGCGCTTACGGACAGTGTAGGCAACTATGCCATCCGCGGAATTTATTATGGCGGAGGAACAACCTTTACCGTAACTCCCTCCAAGCAGACAAATATCGGCAGAGCTTTGGAGCTGAATGGCGCTGATCAATTTGTAAGCTTTTACGGAGTGAGAGTGGACATGGTTTTCGGCTATACGCAGGAAGGCTGGTTTAAAACAGCCGAGACCCAGGCACAGGTGCTTTTTAGTGCAACAGATCCTGCCAATGATGAATTGCGTCTGAGAGTGGAGATGACTCCTGAAGGTTATATCAGGGGAACTCATTTCACAACTGAGCTGCAGAATTCGGAAAATATGGCAGATAACCTCTGGCATCATTATGCCGTGAGTTATGATCAGGAGACATTCAGATTATACATAGACGGTCAACTGGCAGAGGAAGCTGCTGATGCCAATACTATTCCTGATCTTTCGGAAATAGTTATGGGTCGCGCAGCACCGGAAGAAGATGATCTTTACTTTAATGGCAGAATTGATGAAATGCGGTTATGGAATCTCTGCCGCAACTATGATCAGATCAATGGCACAAAAAATCAGGTTCTGGAAGGTGATGAATATGGTCTGGCGAACTACTGGAAAATGAACGAAGGCGGAGATCTGCTGGTTACAGATGCTACTGGCAATATTGCCACTGGAACTCTGGAAAACGGAGTAGTCTGGACCGAAGATATACCACTGATCGAGATGTTTGAGCATTATTATGAGCCGGAAAGCCGTCAGGCAAGCCTGAATGCCAGTAATACATCAGTCGATATGGTCAATTTCACGGATATTTCCATGATCCCGATCAGCGGTTATGTGCGTTATGAATCCACAGCCTGTTTCCAGGACGAAGTTCAGATTCTGGTAAATGGAGTATCACTTGTTCCGCCGATCTATACCGATGCAGACGGCAAGTGGATCATAGAGCTGGAGCCGGGAAGTACGGGAGATATTATCCAGCCGGTATTTGAACTGCATGAATTCATTCCGCCCTTTATAGAATTACCGCTCATAGCTTCACCCAGAACAGGGCTCTATTTTTCCGATCAGGAATTCCGGGAGATAACAGGAAAAGTTGCAGGAGGCAGTTGCCGTTTCCCGATCACACCTTCCCAGGGTCAGATCGAAGTTACCGTGCGGGCGGTGAACGGTTGCATTGAAAAATCAGTAGTGCCGCATCCCGTTACGGGTGAATACAAAATAGAAGATCTGCCGCCATTTATATACCAGATCTGGATAGATCATCCCAATCCCGAGATAGATGCTTTCTTTGATGCGGAAACATTATCCCTGGAAGAGGAGGACAGAGTGTATGACTTTATCTATTATGCTCCTCCGGATGTGGCGGTTAGCGGCATTCCCGAAGGAGGCACGATCACCCTGCCCGATGAATCGGAAATTTCTGGAGTTGGTCTGCTGACAATGAATAATTACTATACTTTTGATATAGAGATATATGAATCATACAGCACGTGGCTGGAAGGCGAGACGGTCATTAATACCTGTCCCGTTGATTCAGGTTATGTGCGCGTGCTGGATTATTTTGGCAATAATATTGATACAACGGCAGTATTTACTGATGGCGCTATCGAATATAGCTGTCTGGTGCGGGAACCCAATATCCTTTCCGGAGGTGATCATCCTTATCAAAAGCAGTTTACGGTAATTGCCACGGATAATTATGATCGCCAGGCACAGATCACGGAGTGGGCGATTGTTACGGGTAATAAACCCCGCACTTCCGCCTTTACCACGACGACTCCGGAAATTCCGATCATGATCCTGCGCGATCCTCCCGGAGATCACAGTTACAGTTATCTTTCCACCACGGAAACGCATTCCATGTCCGTTGGGATCAGCATGATCCATAATGATAATTCTTCAGAATTCATCAACGCCTATCTGGGAGTAGATGTTACAACAGAAATCGGGTTCATAGTATCAACGGAAATAGCAGTTGATGTGACGCTCGATTTTAATTACAGCACAGCAATGACGACCACAAATTCCAGTCAGCAGGAACAAACCTGGACTATTTCCACGACGGAGGCGATCCAGACCAGCGCGGAAAACACTTTCGTGGGTCAGGATGGCGATCTCTATATGGGTGGAGCTATGAACCTGCTTTACGGTATAACGGACATTCTTGATGTTACCGACGGAGTGCTTTCACTGGATGCAGATATTATCATCGCACCCCAGGGATTTGCCACAAACTACCTTTATTCCGAATATCATATATTGAATTCACTGATCCCCTCTCTGGAACTGATCGGAGATGAAGAATCAGCGGCTCGCTGGCAGAGTTTTGTGGACTCCAACCATGATTTGAAAGAAAGTGCCAGTTTGATCGAGAACAGGTCATTTGATGCAGGAGCAACTTATGAATATACGGAAACAGAAGAGACATCCGAAACGGTATCATATCAGTTTGAAACCTTTATCAATGAAGAAACAGCCTTTGCTGCCGGAATTGAAGTGAATGGAGTAGGTGTTGTGGGTGGTTTTATGATCGGAACCGAGATCACAATGGGAGAATCCAGTTCTGAAACAACCACACATTCCAATACGGTGGGCTTTGTGCTGGCAGATGATGATATAGGTGACAGCTTTACTCTTGATGTGAAATGGGATGGGACTTATGGGACGCCCGTATTTGAGACCATAACGGGAGCTTCGAGCAATCCCTGGGAAGATGGCACGCAGATGCGAGACCAGCCGTCTCTGGATATCACACCGGCAGCCCAGGTAAATGTTTCTCCGGATGAAGCAGCGAGTTTCACAATGCTGCTTGGTAACCTGAGTGAAACGGAAGAGCAGCGGGAATACTGGTTCCGCGTGATCAATACCTCCAATCCCGATGGAGCACAGATTTCCGTTAATGGCATACCGATTGAAGACCATCTATCTTACTATATTCCTTATGGTGAGCAGGTGGAAAACATTCTTTCCATCGAGCGAGGTCCGGTGGAATACATTTATAATAATCTGCAGTTCATGCTAGTGCCTCCGGGGCAATATGCCGTCTGGGAAAACGGAGGACCTATGGAACTGGCAGCTTATGCACAGGTATCGGTGGAATTTCAGCAGCCGGCAAGTGAGGTACATATAGCAGTTCCGCAGGATAACTGGCTGATCACATCCGCAGATGAAGGTGACACTCTCTGGGTAACGATGGATGGTTATAACCGCTTTGCCACGAACCTGGTGAGTATTGATCTTAAATATAGACCTTCAACATCCGGCAGAGGTGATTCCGGCGGGGAAACTCCTGAATTATCAGCAGCCTTCGGGGAAGAAAAGAAAAGGCAATCTGACTCCGTAAGCAGCTTGTTTGCAGAAGCTCAGACAAATGAAAATAATGAAGAACATTCCTTTGACGAAAGAACAGGTGAATGGTTTACTGCTTATTCCGTTTTAGTGGAAAACATTACGGAAGATTATATTATCATGCCCTGGAACATCAGTCCCAGTATTGTTGTTGACGGAGCTTATGAACTGAGAGCCATTACAGTTTCAACCGGAGACAGCGGAGACGGATATTCCAATATCGTCACCGGGCTGATCGATAGAGAGGGTCCGGAAATCTTCGGCAGTCCGGAACCTGTGGACGGAATTCTGAGTCCTGATGACCAGATCGCCATCCATTTTAATGAGAACATCAATGGCGCTCTGATCAGCCAGGGTAATCAGGACATCGCGCTGTTTAATACAACTACCGGTCAAATGGTTGATTTCGATTTCACTTTTGGTTTTAATACGATCACTGTGGAACCGGCTGTAAATAACGAATGGATCGAAAATCAGACATTACGGGTGGATATCAATGTGCTGGAAGATATGCATGGCAATTCCATTGCAGAACCCATTTCCTGGGAATTCTTTGTGAACCGCAATCCCGTGGAATGGCTGGGTGAGAGCATTCACGAAGTAATTTACGTTGATCAGACCGTGCAGACTTCCCGGATTCTCCGCAATATCGGGGGCAGCAACCGATCTTATGAGCTGATCGGCGGACGTGATAATGGCTGGCCTTCCGGAGAACCGTTACCATTACCTGACTGGCTGGAATTTTCACCTATTGAGGGGATCTTAACTCCTGGAGAAGAACGTTCCATTTCTATCAATCTGGTGGATGATGCTGCCGCCGGACAGCATAATACGACAATTTATGCTAATGCCGTTATGGGTGATGAACCCCTGATTATTGATATCAGAATTCTTGATTACCCGCCGGAATGGTCTTTTGATATGACTGATTTTGAATTTTCTATGAATATGACTGCCGTGCTGGCGGTTGATAACATACTTTCTGATGATGTTTATGATATTGTGGGAGTATTCGTGGATGATGAATGTCGCGGGGTGGGTGAGATATCTTATATCCCAACGCTGGAAAATGAACTGGGGCTGCACCCTTATGAAACATTTATCTCAATTTATAGTAATCAGCTGGAAGGTGAGATCCTTAGTTTCAGGGTCTGGGATGCTTCCGAATCTACGGTACTGGGCAATATTGTGGAAAGTTACGAATTTGTAGCTAATTCCGTACTCGGTAATCCCACTGCTCCGGTGACGATCACTGCCACTAATCAGGTTATTAAATCTGTCAAGATAAATGACGGCTGGAACTGGCTGTCCTTTAACCTGACTAAAGCGGATATGGGTATAAATTCTTTCCTGGAAAGCCTGACGCCTACAGGAAATGATATGATCAAAACCCAGAGTTCCTTTGCTCAGTTTGTTGAATATTATGGCTGGGTGGGCAATATGACCCAGATCAGCACTTCCACGATGTATCTGCTGCGAATGGCTGAAGATGATACCCTGCAGATAACCGGTTACCCGGTAAATGTTGAAACTGATACTCTGTTTGTTTCACCGGGCTGGAACTGGATCAGCTATCTGCCGCAGTATAGTATGGAGTTGAATTATGCACTCAATTCTCTGGATGGACTAACTACCGGTGATATCATCAAGAGTCAGGCAGGTTTTGCCCAGTTTGTGGAAAATATGGGCTGGTTCGGCAATATGCAGTTTCTGCAGCCGAATAAGGGCTACCTGATGCGGCTCACCTATCCCGGTGAACTTGTATATCCCTTTGAGATCGTTCCTCTGGCTGGAATGCCGGAAGACATTGCGCTAAGTCTTTACTCGGAAAGTGATCTGCGGGCAGTTCAGGAAGATGAACCTGACTGGCAGGTTATCCCGGAGCTGTATGAATATAACATGAATATTATAGCTGTAGTAATGCAGGATGGTATGGAAGCCGCAAATGAAACAGATATGATCGCAGCCTTCTATGGCGACGAGTGCCGGGGTGTAACGACACCGGTTTATCTGGAGGCATTTGACAGGAATCTTGTCTTTATGACGGTTTATGGCAATGTTGATGAAGATATTTCCTTCAATTTCAAGTATTTTAACAGTCTTACTTCCCAAACATATGATCTGGAAGAGACTATTGACTTTGCCGCAAATGATGTTTTCGGTTCTATTCTTGAACCTTATGCTTTGCATACTTTGCCACTTACCGATGGCGACGAGAACTTGATCCCTGTATTGGAAACACGCCTGCAGGCGCTTTATCCGAATCCTTTTAATCCGGAACTTCACATTAAATACAGCTTAAGTGAAAATACTCCCGTGGAAATAGTGATGTTCAATATTAAGGGTCAAAAAGTTAAAACCCTGGTCAATGAGACCCAGGAAAGCGGCTGGTATCATCTGAGCTGGACAGGCGATAATGATGATCATAATCCCATAGCCAGTGGCGTATATTTTCTTCAGATCAAGGCCGACGGCTACCAGGAAATGAGAAAAGTTCTCCTGATGAAATAAAGCCTGTACGGGCTGCAGGAACTTAGTCCCTGCAGCCCGACATTAAAAGGAGAAAAACATGTTTAAATGCCGTAAATTTATCTTATATATTACTTTGCTCCTTGTATCCTTACTAGGAGCTGATCCGCCCGACTGGAATGTTATTGCCCCGGCTTATGAGTTCAATGCGAATGTAATTGCAGCCGTGCAGGTCAATTATGTGCCGGAAAATGGCGCTGGTAATGTTCTGGGAGCCTTCTTTGGCGACGAATGCCGGGGAGTTGCCACTCCCATTATGGTAAACGGTAATGCTGTTTTTTTTATGACGGTCTATGCCAACCAGTCTGGAGAAGTGCTCTCTTTCCGCTACTATCAGGCGGAAAATGACCTGATCCTTGATATTGATGAAACTATAATATTTCAATCGAATGAGGTCTATGGAGCAGTGCTTGATCCCTTGCTTCTGCATGCTTTTCAGGGATTTGACAATCCTCCGCTTTTAGCAGATATTCCGGATCAGACCATTGATTTCGGAGCAGATTTCGCCCCCATTGATCTTAATGAATATCTTACAGAACTTGATGATGATACTATTCTCTGGAGTTATACCGGTGCAGAATTTCTTCAGATAGTAATAAATTCCGGGGTTGCCGCAATTTCGGCTCTTGATGAGAACTGGTCTGGAAGTGAAACTATAACCTTTACTGCCACAGATCAGACGGAGAACGGCTATTTTGATTCCGATTCTGCTATATTTACGATCAGAGCAGAAGATCATCCACCGGAAGTAGCTGATATTCTGGATCAGGCAATCGCAAACGGACAGCAGTTTACCACTATTTCGCTGGATGATTATCTGACGGAACTGGATAATGATCCCTATATCTGGGATTTTGTGTTTGGAGAAAACGAGACTCCGGAACAGATACCCGAATGGAGCGTGGATGCAGGTGCTTTTGAATTTACTATGACCCTGACGGCACAGGTAAGCTCGGAAAATCTGGCAGTTCCGGGTAATACGCATATTTTAGCTGCCTTCTCAGGTGAAGAATGCCGGGGTGTAGCCAACGGCATATCGGCAATGGGCGAATGGTTCTATTTTCTTACCATCTATGCCAATATTAATGATGAAGAGATAACTTTCCGCTTTTATGATGCAGAGAAGCAGGAATCTCTCCCTGTTTACGAATCCGTGATCTTTACTGCTAACGGTGCAATCGGCAATCCGCTTATTCCCTTTCTGCTTAACGCCGGTAATCTGCTCATCAATATCAATGAAAATAATAATGCGTCCTTTATCATTGTAGATGAAGGCTGGACAGGCTCCGAAACCGTTATTTTTACAGTTTCCGACCTGGGAACCACTGCCGGTTATTCAGCTTCCGACGATGTGATACTGAGCATTTCCACCGATCATGCACCCCAGATATTACCAATCACCGATCAGACCATTACAACCGGTGAAAGTTTTGAGACTATTGCTCTTAATGAGCATCTGATCGAGCTTGATAATGATCCCGTGATCTGGAGCTTTTCTCTGCCCGTGAACCTGAACCTGGTTATGGATGAATTCAATGTTATTACTATTACTCTAATAGACGAGGATTGGCTGGGTAGCGAAACAGTTACTTTCACGGTTACTGATGATACGGAATTCGCTGCGTTCAGCTCGCAGCAGGTTACTTTTACCGTGCTTGGTATTGATCATGAACCGGTTGTTGACGATATTCCCGATCAGACGATTGCCACCGGTATGAGCTTTGAAGATATTGATCTGAATGCTTATCTTACCGAGATTGATGGCAATGACATCAACTGGAGTTACTTTTTTCTGCCGGAATCATCTCCTGCCTGTGCTCCGGACTGGAACGTTATTCCCGGCAATTATGAATATACGATGTCTGTTACGGCAGAAGTTGTCTCAGAAGGATACCTCGCGGAGGGAGGCACTCATCTCCTGGCTGCCTTTGCCGGTGATGAATGCCGGGGTGTCACTGAGGCAATTTTTGCTGTCAACAGATGGCTTTATTTTCTCACCGTTTATGGCAATGTCAATAATACGGAAATAAGTTTTCGCTTTTTTGATGCGGAGATGGGTAGAACCATTCCGGCACGGGAAACAATTAATTTTCTGAATAACGGCAGTACCGGTTCTCCTCTGGCTCCTCTCGTTATCAATGCTGGTGATCTGATGATCGATATTGAGGATGGTATTGCCCGGATAGGCATCACAGATGATGCCTGGGCGGGTGAAGCTGTTGTTCGTTTTCAGGCTCAGGACCAGGGAACACCTGCCAGCTATTCCGATTTTGACGAAGTTCTTTTCACTATAATTGATGACCATGCACCCCAGATCAATCCAATTCCCGATCAGGTTATTTTTATCGGCGAGGAATTCGAAGCTGTGGCACTCAATGATTATCTGGTGGAACTTGATAACGATCCCGTAATCTGGAGCTGCACCGGTGCCCAGAATCTGGCAGTATCACTCGATGAAAACGCTGTTGCCGTAATTTCTGTTTTGTCTGAAGACTGGACGGGTACCGATATAATCACTTTTCGTGTGGAAGATGAGACTGATTTCTCAGCCTGGGATACACAGGATGTTTCCTTTACCGTATTGCCGGAAGATCATCCTCCGCTGGTGATTGATATTCCCGATCAGTCTGTTTACTCCTGTGATGGTTTTCAGCAGATCGATCTTTCTCAATATCTCATTGAGCTGGACGATAATCCGGTGGTTTGGAGTTATGAATTCCAAGTAAATGAACAGCCAGAACCTGTTCCGGAATGGAATGTAAATCCGGCGGCTTACCAGTACAGCATGACTCTCACGGCGGAAGTGCTTTCCAAAGGTTATACTGCCAGTGGTGATGCTCATCTCCTGGCTGCTTTTACCGGAGACGAGTGCCGAGGACTCACTTCTGCGATGTATGTGCTTGACCGCTGGCTTTATTTTCTTACGATATATTCCAATTACAATGATGAAAACATCTCTCTGAGATTTTATGACGCTTATTTTCAGCAGGCTTTGCCGGTTTCTCAGGAATTTATGTTCAATTCCAACCAGGCACTGGGTAATCCACTTAACCCGGTTATGCTGTCTGCCGGATTTCTTACGGTTGATATTGATCAGCAGAGTGTTGCCGGGATTGAGATCAATGATTTCTACTGGTCAGGAAGTGAAGTGATTAGCTTTATTGCTACTGATCAGGAAACAATGTATCAATACTCCAGTTTCGATGAGGTTATGTTTACCGTCATGCCCAGATCACAATTGCTTTTACCGGAATCATTCGCTTTCAATGAAGACGAAATGATCGCTCTTGATCTCAGCCAGTACCTGGTAAATGGAAACCCGACTGATTTAGCACTTTCGGTTCATGGGAATCAGCAGATCAATGTTGAGATAACCGGTTATAATGTAGATATTTCTGCTCCTGCCAACTGGTTCGGTTCGGAGCTGCTCTTTTTTACGATCACTAGTCAGCAGAACCGGTATTCCTATACTGATTCCACTGTTATTACCGTTATTCCGGTAAATGACCCGCCTGTTATCATACAAAATCTGCCGGACCTGGAGAGAAATGAAGATTTCGAGATGTTCTATATTATGCTTGAGCAATATTTTAGTGATATTGACGAAGATCAGCTTTATTACAGTGCTGAGTTCAATACTCAGGAAATTGACCTTATCATCGAAGATAATATCCTGCTTGTTTATTCCGCTGACAACTGGAACGGAATAACGGAGATCACTGTAACTGCAGATGACAATTTCTCACGGCTATATGTTACAGATACTTTCAGCATCAGTATCCTGCCCGTGAATGATCCGCCAGTTATCACCCTTCCTGACTCATTCTCATTTAATGAGGATGCAAGCCTGGAAGTCAATTTTGCTGATTATATCCTTGATGTGGATAATGAGGAACTCACTCTCACCTGGATGGGTAACCAGAATATCAGTATTTTCGCTGAACAGCTTGACCTTACTTTTTCAACTCCTGCCAACTGGTTCGGTATTGAGCAAATTGTTTTTCTGGTAGATGACGGGCAATCCCGTGATATTGCTTCTGATACGCTTCTGATCGAGGTATTGTCAGTAAATGACCCTCCGGTCGCCGATGCCGGGAGTACATATATCGGATATACATATAGCAGTGACCCGGTACTGATCACTCTTGATGGTTCTGCTTCTTTCGATGTTGATGGTGAGATTATTTCCTATTCCTGGAACTGGGATACCGGCTATGGCTCCGGTATGATCCACTCCGCTGAATTCCCTATCGGGGAAACTTTAGTAATACTCACGGTCACAGATAATGAAAACAGCTCCGCCAGTGATACTACTCTGGTCGTAATTTATCAATTAACTAATCTTCCACCTCAGGCAGTCACAGATGTCTTTCAGATCGAAGAAGATACTCAGCTTACCGGTAATATATTAACAAACGATAACGACCCGGATACTTATCCGGATATCCTGGCTGCTGCCTTGCAGTCTGATGTCAGTTTCGGTCTGCTCAATCTTCAATCTGACGGCAGCTTTACCTATTTGCCGGCTGAAAACTGGTTCGGAGAAGACGGTTTTACCTATCAGGCTTATGACGGTATGGATTACAGCGAAACAGTCTCTGTTTCTATAACCGTAATACCGGTCAATGACCCTCCAACCATAGATCCTCCGGCTGAAGTAACATTTCTGGAAGATGGCAGCTATACCCTTGACTTTGCGGAATATGTCAGCGATATTGACGGGGATGAACTTCTACTCACCGTTTCCGGAAATGAGTCGATTTACGTATTGATTGAAGATCTGCTGGTTACATTCTCAGCTCCGATTAACTGGAACGGTTCTGAATTAATAACCTTCTCGGTGAATGATAATTCCTCTCGAGTTTTTGCCAGTGCAGACATTTCCGTTCATATCATTCCGGTAAATGATCCGCCCATAGTAAACTTGCCTTCTGCTTTCTTCTTCTATGAAACTGAGACTCTCACCGTTGATATCACTCCGTATGTATCAGATCCGGAAAATGCGCCGCTTTCACTGCATATTTTTGGTTATAACCACCTTAATGTAGAAATTGAGGGTTTAGTAGTAACTTTTTCAGCAACTGACAATTGGACTGGCACGGAGTTTCTTACCTTTATGGTCATAGATTCTCAGCTCCGAGCTTATACAACAGCCCTGGTGGCCGTGCATGTAATGCCGGGAGGAAAACCGCAGATCACTGCCATTTATGATGTTCCCGATGATCAGGGAGGCTGGGTCTCGCTGGAATTCAACCGCTCATTATATGATAATATTCCTTCTCAGGAAAGTTACCTGGTGCAAAGGAATGATGAACGCATCTGGAATTCACTCGCTGTTATTTCTGCCACGGGTGCTGCTTCCTATCAGGTTATACTTCCCACAATATCGGATTCCTGCTCTGCCAGCAATATTCCCACGGAATTCAGGATCATAGCGGAAATGGACGAAGGCACCTGGATTTCCGATCCTGCTGTCGGATTCTCACTAGATAATATAGCTCCTACAGCACCAGCAGGTTTGAGCTTGAATGATGATCTGCTTTCCTGGGATACTTCAACTGCCCCTGATTTTGCCTTTTATTCATTATATCAGAATGACGTCTGGCTGGCTGATACGGTTGAAAACTCATATTCCCTGGCAGGATTGACCGGCGCTGTAAACCTGACATCAACGGATATTCACGATAATGAAAGTACTCATTCGGAAAACATTCAGGTATTTTTCTATGCTTATGGAGACGTTGATTATTCGGGAGAAGTGGATGCCTTTGATGCTGCTCTCATACTGAAATTTGCCGTCGGACTCGATCCGCAGCCTTATGCTCCCCTGCCCTGGGATGAATGGCGGATAAGGGTCGCTGACCTGGATGGTAATCTTTCTGTCGATGCTTATGATTCCGCACTGGTTCTGCAATTCCTGGTTGGTATGATTGATTACTTTCCCATTGAAGGCCTTAGAATCGAATATGAGTTGCCTCATGTAAATATTTCCTGGCAAGAAGAACACCTGCAGTTTGAGGTTACCGGTGACTGTTTTGCGTTTTCCATTCTTGAGCTTGGCAGTGCGTCTATTTGGGGACAACCGGTTGTTCTGTGCGAAGATATCTTGACTGCCTATAATGAAACTGAGCAACGATTTGCCGTTGCATCTCCGTATCCGATAGAAGGCTGTTTCCTGAAAATCCCGCTCAAACATTCATTCCAGAAACCTCCGGCACAGATTACTATTTCCTTCCAGCTTAATGATCAACAGCAAAGCAGAACCATATATCTTATTCAAGAAGAAAACTCTGCTCCGCAGGTCACAGCCCTGAAACCTAATTTCCCGAATCCTTTCAACCCGGAAACAGCGATCTGCTTCCAGGTAGCGCAAGATCAATCTGCCGTCCTGAGCATATATAATCTTTGCGGACAGATGATTTATACAAATACATATCCTGCCGGAGAACATAAATTCATCTGGAAGGCAGATAAATTCGCTTCCGGCATTTATTTCTATAGTCTGCAGGCACCGGATTATTCTCAAATTAGAAAGATGACCCTGATCAAGTAACCAGAATTTGTTATACAAAAAGGCAGCAGGTTGACCTGCTGCCTTTTCTTTCTATAAGGGGTATTAAGTTTTTATTCGTCATCATCCTCTGTTTCATCTTCAACATCGTCGTCCATCATCATACGGTGATGCATTCCCCGTTTTTCTCTGCCTTCACCCTGCTTCATTCCTTTTCTTAACATCTGTCCGTTTTTCATAAGCTCTTTTGCTTCTGATTGCTGTTCCGGAGTAAGCAGGTTCCAGCAGGATGTCATTTGATCAAAATGTTTGTCTTTCATATCTGCTTTCAGGTTGAAGATAGCTCTCGTGATTTTCTTGGCTTCTGCAAAATTAAGATCCTTCATCGCTACTCTTGCATCGATTTCCTTCTTCTCGATCTCTGCCTTTATTGTTATATTGTCTTTCTGCAGCTTGATGCGCATATCTTCCATCTGATCCTGCTGTTTCTCGGTCAAGTCCAGTCGCTGCATTATGTGCATCATCATCATGTCTTTCTGCGGATTCCTTTCACCCTGAACCATTTTCATGCCCTTATCCATCTTACCCTGACGACAGCCTTCCATCTCATTCTTATGCAAACCCTGTGCCAGTAATACGCCTACTACGAGTAACGCTAATGTGATTAATAATAATCTTTTCATTTTCTTCTCCTTTCAGGTTTATTTCTTCTTTCACCTTGTTTTCTATCCATTCTTTCGGGGAAAAATTCCCCATTTTTACGCATTTCTATCATACTTCTGCCTAATTCTTCCTCGATAAATTTCTGCTTTTCGATCATCCGCCGCAATAAGCTGTCTGCCTGTGCTTCCTCAAATTCTTCTCCTCGCAGAAAATCCATAAATTCCCTTCTTTCTTCCAGAAATTTCTCTCTGTGCTCGTTTATATGCTTGCGGTGTTCGCCCATATTCTCCCGAAAATGCCGGATATCCGCAGGGAATGTGGGTGGCGGCGGCATATGCAGACGGTGCCATACGAACATCCCGATAAATGCCAGATTAAAAGCCAGAGAGATAATCAATAAAAGATACATTAACTTTTTACTCATTATTCACCTTCCACTACGTAACTATATAATCCCGTTTCTCCAAAGGTCCAGTAATTAGATTCACTTGACTGGTTACTCGCAAATAACTGGTTACTCATCATTATTCCTATGGCAAATGCGGCGATTGAAGCTGCCAGCGACAAACGCTTCCAGGCAGGTGTTATGGTTCGGATTATAGCTGAATGACCTGAATTGAGTGCTCTGCGTATGGTGTGTTCCCGCAGATAGCCCGGCAGCTCTTCGTCCTGATAACTGCTCAGGATCTCATTTATCAACTCATCTTCTCTCAAATCTTTCTTTTCGCTCATTTCATTCACCTCATTTTTATATGACTACTTCCATTTGATTATCCTGCACATTATTTATTCCCAGGTTTTCTAGAATATCCCGCAGCTTCCTCTTTGCCCGCACCAGACGCGAATCAACCGAACCCACACTATAACCTGTTATTTCAGATATTTCCTTATAACTCTTATCCTGAAAAAACTGCAGTTCGATTAAAAGTGCGTCCTTAGGTTTCAACATCCTCAGGCTTTCTCTTATCAACTGGTTCCGCTTCTCCTGATCAGGCTCATTTTCCACTACTGGAACAATTTTCTGTATCTCGATCAATTTCAGATCACGTTTCCGCGAGCCTATCCGGTTAAGAGTCTTATTATAAGCTATACGATATAAATATGACTTCTGGGCTTCCGGCTGCACCCGTTCCAGGTTCTGATAAAATGCCGTAAATACCTCTTGAAAGAGATCCTCGGCATCTTCCCGGTTACGAACCATGCGCAGTATCATATTAAATACCTTCCTGCCATCACTTTCCATCAAGTCTCTTAATATCTTATCTTTCATATTTCTTGCTCTCTGCTTTTTATGACAAAGATCTGTGTTTTCTCCTGCATTTTATCTTATAAGACAATATAATGATATAATTTGTTTAATCTTGAAAATTGATACTATTCAGACTTGGAATTTTCTTCAAATATAAATTTCGTAAGTTTTACCCATAAAATAAATCCGCCCTGATCACAGAACAGCTTAGTAAATTTATATGTAAGTCGGTTAAGCAGAGCACAGTATTGTTTATAATATTCATTATCACTGGAAAAATCATGCCTTATTTTACTTATTATAGATTTCACCCTATGATCAAGATCATTATCCTTACCGTCCGACTCTATTTCAATAAGCCTCTTAAGTGATGCCTCATCAATTATTAATAAATAACTATCTACCAAATCTTTAACTATCTCTGCCACCGACCTGGCATCCCTATATTTAACAAACAACAAGTAAGAATTTTCGATCTTTAAGAGTTTATGTATATCAATTTCAGCTAAAACTCTTCTTCGGTTTTCACAATATCCCAAATCCTTATCACTATTTTGAATTTGTATCATTTGAACCTCTTAAAATATTGATCTATCACAGGACGCATCTTAATACCTACCCTCTCGAAACAACCAAGTAATTCATTATAAGTATTTTCACCTGCAAGAAAATCCCAGAACTCTTCAGCGACTTTCAATTCTTTACTTAAATCCAGCATCCCTTTCATAGTCCATCTTTCGTACGGTTTGGGTTCGTATGGATTATATGGTATGGCGATGTAGGAATAGATTTCTGCATTCGGATTATTATATAAACTAATTGCGACCCATTCTAAAAGGGTTCTTTTAAAGTCTTTGAAATTACTTTTATTTGGTTTTACAGTCTTTAAGTCAAATAAGTGAATAACACCCTCTTTATCTTCAAGAAAAAGATCTACTTTAACTGGTTTTGTTTCAATTCCTTTTCCGTTTCTGCAAACTTTTCTTATCCTTGAAATTTCCCTTTCTTTCATTGAATCATTCCCGGCAGATAATTCATCTATTATGTTTTGTATCTCAATTTGTGCTGCTTCTGAAATTATTTTGCCAACTTTATATTGCATTTGTGCCTGCACAAAATTACCATTTAATGATGCCAGGACGGTACTGACAGGCTCATATATAGAAGTGCCGAAAGTTGTGTTTAAAGACTGGATAAATGAAAATAATGCCATTCTGTCTTTACCAAGTAAACGATAATGAAAAGGCATATTTACCGTCTCTGGATTATATTTATCGAATTTCTGTAGTAAGCAGTCTTCAATTGTCTTTTCAATCTCTGTCATCATAGTCTGAGTTAACATTGCACTTTCTCCTTTAAATGGAATATGATTTCTGAATAGGCATTCTTATCTTTTTCTGTACGATTTAATACTGGTCTCTTATATTGATTAACAATTTCCATACCTGTTTGTTCGCTAATTTTGTCATATAGACCATAATTATCATTTGCTACCAGAAATATATCATAATCATCGGTAAGATATTGTTTGCAATTATTTAATACTTTCGCAATGCCTTGAATATAGGAAAGTTGAGCCTGCTTACCCTTTCCGCGAAACAATGGACCAATCTCATCATCCTGACGGTTTATATATCCAAAAAATTCATAAGCATATTGATGCTGTTCATGGTAATTGATCAAACCAACATAGGGTGGACTGGAAAATATCCCTTTGATTTTTTGATTTTTCACTTTTTCAGCCATTCCCGGTTTTTCCCTTTGTAAAGATTCAATAATATTAATGGAACGGGCATCTCCTGTAAGGCAATGCTGATTAGTATCTGTTCTCAAATGTCCAAATTGTAAATACCTCTGTATAGCATCGTTTGCATATCTCTTCCACCAACTGAATATTGTGAGAAGAGGTTTGCATACTTTCTTATGTTTGCTGCAATAATATGGTTCATAAACGGGTTTCTGCAATGTTGCCAAATCTGAATGTGAAGTTGCACGACAGGAACGAATAGTTCTGCTTAAAATTACAGTTATCACGTTTTTCAATTCTTTAGAACTAATTTCATTGATTAAACTGATCATAAATTCTATTTCTTTTTTTATGGGTGGTAGAAACCAGGTATCAATAAAGTTTATGGGATGATCAGGCATTATATTTATATGGTACTTATCTGTGATTTCTCCATACTTGATCTTAAATTCTTTAAATTTTTCCTCAGCATAGGAGTATTCGTTGATTTGCTTTTTGATTACTTTCCACTTAAAGGCTGGTGAAGGGAAATATTCCTTATTAAAATCGGAAAGTGCATCCAGTATTTCATTATCAAATTCAAGTATTCCAGATGCTTTAACAAATTTCTCCAATTTGTAATTTAAATCATCAATACATATTGATAAGTCCCAATAATCAATTTTAGATAGTTTAGTATTACTTATTAAAGCATTAAATTCTGATATGTCAATTCCAATTGCATCCATACCTTTCTCATTGGCTTCAATCAAAGTTGTTCCGCTGCCACAAAAAGGATCGAGGATGATGTCTCCCGGTTTAAAATAGGTCTCTTTTTTAAACTTATCGGTATGAGAATCAATAAAATATTCCACTAATTGTGGTATAAACTTACCTTTATATGGATGCAAACGGTGTACGTGCTTGGTTCTTTCCGATTCTTTGTATTGATCAAATGATAAAGTCCAGTTTAAATCTTCACCCAATTGCTCTTTCCATTCCTTTTCCTGAGTCAAGGTTCGATAGTATTCCTTTAGCTCTTCCAGTGAAATTTTTATTTCTCCATTATTCCCATAATTATTAATTCTGGCATAATTCACCAGATAAGTTATATTTGATGTTGTCACCTTCCTTCCGGTAAAATCAACTGCCCATTTCCTTGCCTCTGTAACAGATACTAATGTCATATATCCTCTTATATTTCAATTTATTACTTCAATAAATGAGGAAGATTACAATGTCAAGCATTTTGTCCGACCTGAGCAAATCAACAGATGTTTTTCAGAATAATCCCATTAATTTCACCTGCACAGCCGGCATATTTCGTTAGTATGGCGTGAACACAATTCTCATCAGGGGAATACTATTAGTGGTGTAAATCTTTTTTATATTGTTATTTCCTCGATTATTAGAAAACTTGTCTAAATCCTCCATAATAACAAAGCAGAATCCAACAGAATATCATTAGATTGTGTTTAGTTTATGCCTGGGAAGCACGAAATTTGTAATTATCACAGAAATTATTTAATATCATTGGATTATGGACTGATATGTCTGTTTTCTGCGCAATCAAATATTTATCTGGAAATTGTCCTAACCAGTGAGATTGGTATTGTCTGTTGAGAGTAGCTTAAATATCTTATGTTGCTCTTTTTTTACCGGAATCTTGTCATATATCCCCACAAATCCTGGCATCCCCCCGTTATATTATTCAGGATATGGTGTAACTTCTTAATTAATAAAATAATATTTAGGATTTATCTCTTATAATTCCCGGTACGGGATATATTTGTATAGCGTAAGGTTGCACCGCAGGTGATACCTTATGTAAAAAAAATGCATCCCCCCCTCCCCATCGGCGCACAGCGCCGATGGGGAGGGGGGGATGCATCATTCATATGGTAGTCTCGGAGTACCGATCCAACCATATGCTATACAAATTTATCCCTTTTAGGGAAAAGAAACTCAACCGGAATTGATATTCTTATTAAATTTCGGGGGGATGCGAGATCCCCACAAATCAGGTTGACAAATTACTGGTATGTGAACAATATCTATACTCAATAGGTGGCTCTAAGGAAGTACTAAGGTTGGTCTAAGGAGACACAACAAGGCACAATCTAACAATATTCTGTTAGATTGTGCCTTGTTGTGTCTCCTTAGTACTTCCTTATACCCTCCTTAGTGCCACTTTATTCTTCTTCAAGTTGCTGTTGACAATCCGTAATGAAGCATTAGGAAGTATTTTATGCCATAAATGAAAATCCTTATACCAGGAGGGCGAAGAATGATCTGCCCCTGCGATAATTGTCCCGAAATCTGATACGGGCAACTAATCGGTTGTGTATAATGATTGAAAGAGCAGGCAGAGGGGAAATGTACCTGCCAGGCTTCGTTGGAGAGTAGATGGAAAGGATTTTAGTGGAATATTTCAATTAGTTAAAGGTTGATAGATGATAACGAAATTGAAGAGATGGTGTTTACAATTATGTTGACAAGTAAAAACGGGTTTGCTTTATTCATTTTAGATAAGTTAAAAAGAGTTTAATCTTTCAGGAGGAATGATGAAGAAACTGATGATGACTATTGTTATACTCGCTACAATGGTGCTGGTGCAGGGGCAGCTTATCTGGGAGGAACTGGGTATCTGAGCCGGGCAGGAGAGAATGAGCCTTATGCAGGATATTATACCGGCAATATATCTTTGGCAGCTGGAGATGGATTCGTAATGGTCTGGACAGGGAGTTTGACGGGATTAGGGCAGATGAAGATTTCAGCAGTAAGGTTTTATTTATGAAATAATTTTGAATAGAAATAACTTGAGAGGTGGATTATGAAAAAGATGATGTTTTTTATGATTTTCTTGCTTATAGGGGCTGGTTTGGCTGCAGAATGGATTACATGTGGAAATTCAGGTGAATTGGTAACCTATACGGAAACCAGGAAAGATGAGATAGAGCTGGATTTTCATCCGGATGGTTATGAGATGGAAAATATCCGTAATCAGAATGTGGAATATACCCGGATCAGTAATTCAACTGCCAGCACTCTATATCAGCCGGGTAAACCGGAACTGCCCGTTTTTACAACAACCTTAGCTATTTCCGACCAGGGAGAAATCAATCTGGAAATAATATCTTATCAGAGTTATTTCATTGATGACATAGTGATATATCCCCAGGAAGCGGAGGGCGATATTTTTATTATCGATGATGATTATTACTCCACCGGGGGAATATTTCCCGAAGATATGGTTATGGCGAGTGAACCGGCAGTAATGCGTGATCTGAGGGTATTGCCGGTGACGTTTTGTCCTTTCCGGTATAATACTCAGGAGAGAAGGCTGGAAGTGATCACGGAGATCAGCGTGAAAATTGTTGTGGAAGGTAATAGGGGGAAAAACTGCAAGACGCGTAACGGGTTAGTCTCGCGAAGTTTTGAGCCGCTTTATCAGGCAACGGTTCTGAATTATGAAGATGTCAGGAGCAGAGAAGATTATCAGGTACCGGCACTGCTTTTTATCGTGCCCGATGATGCCGATGTATTGGAACTTCTGCAATATCTAACGGACTGGAAAAGGCAGAAGGGTTTTGAGGTAACAGTGGCAACAACAGCCGAAACCGGAGAGGAAGCAGCCGATATTAAGGATTATATTCAGAATGCTTATGATAACTGGGAGAATCCGCCTGAACATATATGTCTGATTGGAGATGCAGAGGGTGAATATGCTATTCCCACCTGGTTTTATGGTGGCAGTTATGGGGAAGGAGATCAACCTTATGGGCTACTGGAGGGAGATGATAACCTGCTGGATGTTCATCTGGGCAGGCTTTCATATAATAATCTGACTCAACTAGCTGTGCTTATAAACAAGATACTCTGTTATGAGCAAGCGCCATATACTACGAATCCGCAATGGATGCAGAAAGCCCTGCTTACGGGTGATCCGCAACATTCCGGAACTTCGACAGTGTATACAATTCTGGCGATCAAGGAAATGATGCAGACCTATCCGGGGAACTGGTATGATGATGATGATTTTTATGAAGTATATAATTCACCATTTCCCACCCAGATGAATAATGCCATCAATGCGGGAGTATTATATATGTTTTATCGGGGTTACCTGGGAACCAGCGGTTGGACTGGTTCAACTATTTCACAGGTAAATAACGGCTGGATGCAGCCCTTTGCTTCAGTAATAACCTGCGGAACAGGAAATTTTGCCAATGGAGACTCAAGCAGTGAAATATTTACTCGGCTGGGGACGCCAACTGCACCTGCAGGTGGAATCGGAATGGTAGGAGAATCTACTTGCGGTAATCATACACCTTTTAATAATGCCATAACTCTGGGAATTGCTTCCGGTATCTTTCAGCATGATATTTACTCAATGGGTGGTGCTTTGACCATGGGCAAATATTATATGTGGTGTGAATATCCTCAGAATCCATTGGGCTATGTTGCTCAGACTTCTCATTTCTGTAACCTGATAGGAGATCCATCCCTGGAATTATGGACAGGGATACCGCATGACCTGAATATTATTTGTGAAGATCAGATAGCAGAGGGAGAAAACTGGTTTCAGGTAACCGTGCTGGATTCCCTGAATATAAATGCAGAAAATGCCTGGGTAACATTAAGCGCTTCATCACCGGAGGAATTTGCAGTTACAGGATTTACTAATGAGTATGGGCAGGTGCTGCTGCCGGTAGCAGATCTGACTTTGGGAGCTTATACTTTGACCGTGAGCAGGCATAATCACATACCTTATGTGGATTCCATAGCGGTAATTCAGGCAGATCAATATGTGGATATAGAGGAAATTGAATATCTGGAAATTATTGGCAATGGAGATGGTATAATTAATCCGGGAGAAACAGTTGAATTGGCTGTAACTCTGAGAAATTACGGAACAGCTACTGTCAATGGTGTTACCGCAGAGTTAAGCTGTTATAATGCTCTGATAACGATTTTAACAGATGAGGTTTCTTATGGGGAAATTGCTGCCGGAGGATCGTCTTTACCTGTAGATAATTTTCAGATATATATTGATCCTGCAGCCCTGGATGGCTTGGAACCTGTATTTGAATTTACGATCACCGATGAGAATGCTCAGGAATGGACGACCTGGCATATGGGAATGATCAGTGGAGCAAATCTCTGGGTAAGTGATTATATTATAGGGGGTGATGGAATTCTGGAGCCGGGAGATGCGGAGGATATATATTTCACGCTAACGAATAACGGAGCAATGGCAGTTGAAGATGTGGAAGGGATTTTAAGCTGCCAGACAGCAGGGATAACGATCATTGATGAGCAGGGGGATTTTGGAGATATATTGCCGGGAGAGTCCGGACAAAATGAAGAAAACCGTTTTATTGTCAGCGTTAATGACTTTGTTATTCCGGGAACCCAGATAACTTTCCGGATTCATTTAACCAGTCCTGCGGGGTATGATAACATTGTAACCATCATGGTTCCGGCAGGATCAGTCACAATAACCGATCCTTATGGACCCGATGACTATGGTTATATGTGTTTTGATGATGGGGATACCGGTTACGACCAGTGCCCGGAATTTGACTGGATAGAGATCAATCCTGATCTGGGAGGAGAAGGCGAATGTTTGACTGTGACAGCCGGAGGAGGAACGGGAGCGTCACAGGTGATAGATTTTCCGGAAGATTTCCATTTTGAGTTTTATGGCGAATCTTATGAGCAGCTCACGATATGCACAAATGGCTGGATTGCACCTGGAATTCATGAAACCGCATCTTTTATGAACTGGTTTATTCCCAGTCCGCAGGGTCCGAGTCCCATGATCGCCGTATTCTGGGATGACCTGAACACAAATATAAGCAGCGCTGAAGTGTGTTATTATTATGATGAACTGGAGCATTATTTTGTGGTGGAATGGTCGCAAGTAAAAAATGGGGATACAGATGCTGACGAAATATTTGAAGTGGTATTATATGATAATTATTACTTTCCGACTATAACGGGGGATTCGGCAATCAAGATGCAATATCTGGAAATTACTAACAATAACGCCGGTTCGTATCCCCCCAACCACGGGCAATATTGCACTATTGGACTGGAAAACAGTGATTCGAGTATTGGGATGCAATATACATTTAACAATACTTATGCCACGGCTAATAAAACGCTGGAAGATGAAATGGCATTGCTCTTCACGACATTATATTTTAGCTATGAACTGCCATTTTTGAGTATTGGAGAGGTGCTGATATCAGCCGGAGATGATGAATTTCTGGAGGCAGGAGAGAATGTTTCGCTGCTTTTTGAAGTAGTTAACACGGGATATGAGGAAGCAAATAATATCAGTATTGAAGCTTCTACCAGCGACCCTTATATTGAATTTACAGAGAGCACTTCCAGTATTGATCACATTGCCTTTAATGGGATTGCCATGATTGAAACTCCTCTGGTATTTTCAGTTCCGGAATACGTTCCGGACTATCATGATTTTGAGATTGTGATAAATATGGAAAGTGATGAATTCAGTTGGGAAAGAGTCATCGGTTTCACGGCATATCAGCCGAATACATTTAGCGTAGATCAGGATTCCATCTATCTTGATCTGAATGTGAACCAGGTGACTGATCACAGCTTTGAAGTGACCAATATAGGTGATCTACCGGTGGATTTTTATGTGAGAACAGATGAGATCAGCATTCCGCAAAGAAACGTTAATGGGTCTTATGTAACCTGTGATACAGATGAGTTTACACCTGGTGATACTGTGGATTGGAATTTTTATGTTTATAATGGTTCCAGTGATTCCGAATGGATCAGTAACGTGATACTTACATTTCCGTATGGAGTAACGGTGAATTATGCCAGTAACGGAATTGGTGGTAGTGGCGGCGATCTTGTCTGGGACGGTACAACAGGTGCCGAACAGGCTGTTTCCTGGAACGGCTTGACACATAATGGCTGGGGAGTGCTTCATGAATATGAAATAGCTGTTATTACGGTAAATGTCACCTTAAGCACGGAATTTGCCGGGAATCTTTGCATTGACTGGATAATGATTGGTGACGGTTATGGAGCAGAACCACATGATGCCAGTGGAGAGGTAACAATTTTATATCCTCTGCGCTGGATGAATCTGGACATTTCTTACGGTCATCTGGAACCTGATGAAAGCAGCACAATTACAGCAGTTTTTTCCAGTTTTGATCTGGAGGCTGGAATATATCAAGCACTCATTGAAATAAGCTGCGATCAATGGGATAAACGCCGGATACAGGTGGTTATGAATGTAACAGGCAATATCGCAGAAGAAGAGGAAATACCGGCTCAAACAATGCTGCTGGGAAATTATCCCAATCCCTTTAATCCCAGTACGGATGTGCGCTTTATATTGGCGGAAGCAGGAAAGGTGGAATTGACTGTTTACAACCTTAAAGGTCAGAGGGTAAGGAAATATGAGATGCTGCCGGATGCCGGCAGTCACAGCATTATATGGGACGGAAAGGACGAAAACGGACTAAGTACCGGCAGTGGAATTTACCTGTATCGGATTAAGACTGCGAATGAGGAGTTAAAGGGTAAAATGCTGCTCATTAAATAATTATGAATTTTGAATGAAGATAACTGGAGAGGTGGATTATGAAGAAGATATTTATTGTATTACTATTTATCCTGCGGACGATTTTAAATGCTGACTGGATTACTATAGGAAATCAGGGAAATCTGATAAGTTATTCACAAACGCGAGATGATGAAATATCGATGGAATTTAGACTTGATGGGTATGAACAGGAAATTATCCGGAAAGCGGGAGAGGATTATATGAAACTCAGTCATCCGCAGGGGAATGACTTTGGCCAGCCCGGCAAACCTGGTCTGCCCGTGTTTCACAGAGTCATTGCCATACCCGATCGAGGTGAAGTGAAGCTGGAAATATTAACCTTTGCGAGTTATGTAGTTGAAGATATACTGATCTATCCGCGGGAAGATTTTCAGATTGAGGGTGAGACGCGGGACCTGTTTATCATTGATGAAGATTATTATCAAAACGGCACCATCTTTCCTGAAAACATTGCCTTAGCCGGGGATCCGGCAATCATGCGTGATTTACGGATCGTACCGGTTACATTCTATCCATTTCGTTATAATGCACAGGAAAGAAGCCTGGAAATATTCACAGAAATAGAGATAAAGATAGATGTGACGGGTAATGACGGATCAAACTGTAAAAGCAGAAATTCAGGATTGTCACGCAGTTTTGAGCCGCTTTATAAGACAAATGTCATTAATTATGAAGGTTTAACCAGGCGTGAAGGTTATCAGCAGCCGGCACTGCTGTTTATTGCGCCTGATGATGATGATATTTTGGGGATTTTGAGTATTCTCGTCGATTGGAAACGACAGAAAGGTTTTGATGTAACCGTGGCCACACTTGCAGAGACAGGGGAAACTAATTTAGAGATAAAAGACTATATTCAGGATGCTTATGATACCTGGGATAATCCGCCAGAACATGTGTGTTTTGTGGGAGATATTACGGGAAATTATGCGATTCCTACTTTCTATGTAAACGGGACTTTAGAAGGAGATCATCCGTTTGGAGAATTAGCAGGTGATGACATGCTGCTGGACGTGAATCTGGGAAGGTTATCTTATGAAACATTGAATTCCCTGCTGACAATTGTTTCTAAGATTGTGGGTTATGAAAAGACTCCCTATATGGGAAACACGCAGTGGTATGAAAAGGCGCTGCTGGTGGGAGATACTTCTGCGGCAGGAAATTCAACAATAACCACAGAACAGATGATCAAGGAAATGATGCTGTATTATCCTGATAACTGGGATAGTGAAGATGACTTTTATGAAATATACTCTTCACCCTTTCCAAGTCAAATGAATGATGCTTTTAATAATGGGGTAGTATATATGAACTATCAGGGGTATATAGGAGTAAGCGGTTGGGATCCCGGCCCGCAGAACAACTCATTCATGCTGCCATTTGTTACTCTGATCGGGTGTGTCACAAACAATTTTTCCGGAACCAGTGATTGCGAAACGCTATTAAGAATGGGGACCGCCACAAATCCAACGGGTGCTATAGCTGCACTTGGTCTCACTGGTCACTTAGGATGCCTGGATGTTAACAGGTGGCTGACTCTGGGTATGGCTCATGCTATGTTAGATGAAAATATTTTTCAAGTGGGAAGTATGCTGACCAGGGGAAAGTATTACGTCTGGAATATGGATCCTTCTAATTCATTAGGATTTATGTATACATATATGAACAGCTACTCTCTAATCGGAGATCCTTCATTGGAACTCTGGACGGGGATCCCTCAGGAGATAAGCGTTTTTCATGATGTGCAGATCGCAGAAGGTGAAAACTGGCTGGGTGTAACCGTTTTCGATCCTAATAGTATAAACTCCGAAAATGCGTGGGTTACAATAAGTGGCATATCTCCTGATGAATTTGCCGTGACAGGTTTTACTGATGCAGCAGGTGATGTGCTATTGCCGATACCAGATCTGGCACCTGGTGAATATATACTCACGGTAACAAAACATAACCGTATCCCCTATATTGATACATTGTCAGTAGTTCAGATCGAGCAGTTTGTGGATATAGATGAAGTAGAGATCGTGGAAGTGACTGGAAATGGTGATGGCCTTCTGAATCCGGGAGAAACGGTCGATCTGGATATTACCCTGAGGAACAGCGGAACTATGCCCGTTACAGAAGTTGAGGCAGAAATATCCTGTGATAATGATCTGGTAAATTTTATCACGGATGAATGTTATTATGGAGATATTGGAGCAAACAGCAGTGAAAATCCGGCTGCCAATTTCACGATAGAGATCGATCCGGCAGCTCTGGAAGGGATGGAACTGGGTTTTGAACTTGTGATCAGCAGTGGTAATGAGCAATGGACAACGTATTATATTGCTTATGTTTATGGTGTTTCACTGCGCGTGGGAGGCATTATAAACGAGGTATTAGAACCAGGAGAGACATGCGAATTTGCAGTAACACTGGTCAATGACGGATCATTGCCTGCTGAAAATATACAGGGTACTTTACTAAGTATTACACCGGGAGTTGAGGTAATTGATGGTAACGGATATTTCGGAACTATCTCGTCCGGTGGTTCGAACTCAAATAGTAACGATCTATTTACAGTATCAATAGGAGCATATTTTCTGCCAGGTTCATTGATCACTTTTCAACTGGTACTGGAAAATACGGAGGGCTTTGAGCAGATGGTTTCATTTTCTGAAACGGCAGGAACTGCCCTGCTCACAGATCCTTACGGACCTGATGCTTATGGATATTACTGCCTTGATGATGGTGATATTGAATATGAGCCCTGCCCTGTTTATGACTGGATAGAGATTGCTCCTGATATGGGTGGAGCAGGAGAAGATCTAAATCTTGCCTCTCCTCAGCGAGATGGGGCTGTGGTTGTGGTAGAATTACCGGACGGTTTTCATTTCTCGTTTTATGGAGAGGAATACGATGTGCTGACAATATGTTCCAATGGCTGGATCGCCCCGGGAGAACATGAAGCTGCCACATTTTTTAACTGGTATATTCCGGGTCCGCAAGGACCGAGTCCCATGATAGCAGTTTTCTGGGATGCTCTGGACACTACTCAGGGAACGGTTTGCTGGCTATATGATGAACAGGAAAATATCCTGATCATAGAGTGGTCAAATGCCCTGTTAGGAAATCAGGATGATCCTGAAACATTCGAGGTGATTTTGTATGACTCAGAATATTATCCGATAATTACCGGTGATTCAAAGATCAAAATGCAGTATCTGGTAGTGAACAATACAGATATAAATCCACAAGGAGCTCTTTATCACCACTTATATTCTACTGTCGGGCTGGAAAATAGAGACTCCAGCATTGGGCTGGAATATACGTTTAACAACATTTATGCAGAAGCCAATAAACCCCTGGAAAACGAAATGGCACTCTTTTTTACCACCAGTATGCAAAATACTGAAGTTCCCTTCTTAAGTCTGGGGGATATTCAAATAACAGCCGGGGATGATGAATTCATTGAAGCCGGTGAAACAGTTTCGCTGCTCTTTGAAGTCATAAATACCGGATTACAGGCAGCCCATAATATCAATATTGAGATCTCAACCCAGGATCAGTATATAGATATAATTGAGAATAATGCCAGTATTGACAGCCTGGATATTTTTGAATTATGCCTGATCGATACTCCCCTGATCTTTGAAGTATCTGAGAACGTTCCTGATTTCCATGATTTTGATATCATAGTCAATCTTGAGAGTGATGAATTTGCCTGGGTCAGATACATTACGCTCACAGCCTATGAGGTTAATACTTTCAATGTGGATGTGGATTCGCTCAGTTTTGAGATGGATATAAATCAACTTGAGAGCCGGGAAATAGTATTGACCAATATTGGAGAAACACCGGTCAATTTCTACGTCAGAACCATTGAGATAAGAGCAGGCGAAAGAGATATGACCGGGTCTTATGTAAGCTGTGATCATGAGACATTTTATCCGGGAGAAACAATTGACTGGATATTTGCAGTACACAATTTCTCTCCCGACTCGGAATGGATAAGTGGGGTAGAGATAGATTTTCCACCCGGAGTAACGTTGAACAGTGCCACAAATATCGCAGGCGGCAGCGGCGGTGATCTGGAATGGGATGATGTCACAGGCAACGGCGTGATAACAAGTTGGAGCGGATTCACACCTTCTGGTTTTGGAATGATCCATGACAATGAGACAGCCTATATGAGTTTGAATCTTACATTCGGTAATGAATTTGCGGGGGATATAGAATTTTGCTGGATTATCACAGGTGATGGTTTTGGTGCAGAACCTCATGAGACCAGTGGAATATTGACTTTCAGATATCCATTACAGTGGATAAATCTTAATACGTCATACGGATATCTGGAACCGGATGAAAGTATAACAATAATTGCGAATTTCAATACATTTGACCTGGAACCGGCAATATATGAAGCTTTGCTCGAGATTACCTGTGATAGCTGGGATAGCAAAAGAATCAGAGTGATACTGGATGTAACAAATAATGATAATGAAGAAAACCAGCTTCCGGTGCAGACTATGCTTCTGGGTAATTATCCCAATCCTTTTAATCCCAGTACTGAGATAAGATTCCAATTAGCAGAAGCAGGTCTGGTGGAATTGACGATTTACAACCTGAGGGGTCAGAAGGTCAGGCAATATAAAGAGTTGCTTGCTGGGGGAAAACACAGCATTACCTGGGATGGAATGGACAATAAGGAGCAAAGTTCCGGCAGCGGAATTTACTTTTATCGTTTTATTTCCGGTAAAAAAACATTTTCAGGAAAAATGCTGCTTCTGAAGTGATTTAAGCATAATTTTCCGGAAATATCTGCCATAATACCGGGTGTATCCAAAACTTACAATGTTGCGGAAGAGTTTCAGGCGGGATAGAAGAATTAAAACATAATCGATAATAACGAAGAAAAGGAAAAAGATAAAGATATCGATTATAAAATTTACCATGCCTTTCAGGAAGAGCAGATGAATCCGGCAAAATAGTCCTGAGAGCAGATATTTGTAGCGAAAGAGCGGATTCCAGAAAATCGCGCTGACCAAAACTATCAGTCTGATCAGAGAAGTTTGAATTGCCTGCTGCGGACAGATATTAAGGCAGCGCAGGCAGCCTTCACATTTCCAGTGCCAGTTCACTCCCTTCTTATCGACCGATATTGCTGAAGCCGGACAGGATTGTGCGCAGAGTCCGCATTGGATGCAGCGGTCATCGGCAGCAAAAAGTTTTCCTATGAAAAACCTGCCGAAAAGCGTAAACGAGATCCCGATGGGCAGACTCCATACAAGATGAGGCAGAAAGAATCCGCGCTGCCTTTGTGTGCCACTTACCAGCATTTCTGAGAATTCTGCAAGCTTAGCTTCTGCTTTTAAAATAATATAGTTGCAGGTTTCTTCCGAGGAAGCCGGAAAACCGATGGTCAAATTATGCGGATAATCAAGCGTATCACTGAAAAAGACTTTAAAACCGCGTAAAGCAAGCAGCAGGCGTGCCTGGTGCAGCGCCCAGCCCTGATAACCGTCCCGAAATTTACGGTTTATCCTGCCATTAGTGGAGATTACGGCAGCCCTTACCGAGCTTCCTTTCAAATGAGTGATATACCGGCACATTATTGCCGGAACTGCCGTAGAATATATGGGGAACATAAAAATATTCAGATCAAATGCGGCAGGATCAACAGTTTTCTTATCTTCAATCTGGTGGATTGTAACTTCTGCATCTTTATCCAGCAGCTCAGCCAGTTTCGTTGCAGCATGGCAGGTATTGCCGGTTCCGCTGAACACATGGATAATTATCTTCTTCAAACCGTTAACCCATTAGTATGGACGGCAGAGAACCTGCGATATTAGCCAGGATATGTGCAAATATTGCGGGAAGAATGCTGCCGGTTTTTTCACGGTAACGGGCAGCTATTAAACCGAGAATAGTGGTGTTGGAGACGATGAACATTACAAAAAAAGGTGAACTGCTGATCTTGAAAACGCTGAAATGAGCGGCACCGAAAAGTAATGCCGAGATCCAGACGGTCAAACTCAGGCTAAGGAATCTATATTTTTCCAGTCCCTGCAGCAGTGTCTGCAATAAACCGCGATTATAAATTTCTTCCGTAATGCTGGACCAGAACCAGACGCCGATGATCATGATCCAGAATGAACCGCCCATATCAAAACCGCCCTGCATTTTTACTTTGAATAGATGGGACAATATGCCCATATAAAGGGGTGCCAAAATTAAAAGCCCTCCAATGGTCGCCGCAATGGTGATCCCTGCTAATTTCAGGTAATTTATCCTTTGTGGCAGGCATAGACCGTAATCGGGCAGTTTTCTGCCGGGCAGGATGAGCATGATCAGAATGGAAAGTAGTGCCAGAAACGTTTTAAAAATAGCGCCCATGCTGTTAGCATCAGCAGATAGCCAGTCTGGGAGCAGAGTGCCGGAGAAGTTCTTAAGCACGCCTGCAGCGTGAAATACTGTCCAGGCGATCAGTGAGACGCAGATTATGCGTAAAACAGGCTTTTGCCATAATTCTTTCATAATTCTACTCATATTTTATAGCCTCCACGGGATTAGTGGCAGCAGCTTTCAAAGTCTGCCAGCTCACAGTGATCCAGGAAATCAGAAGTGCTGCCAGAGCAGCCATAATAAAATATAAAACCTTCATTTGAGTATGAAAAGCAAAATTATCCAGCCAGTTGTGCATCACCAGCCAGGCAAGCGGAGCAGCCAGGATTCCGGCAATGAGCACCAGGCGCGTAAATTCTTTATTCAACAAAAGTATGATGCTGGCTGAATCAGCGCCGAGAACTTTACGGATGCCGATCTCTCTGGTACGGTTAGTAACCAGAAATAATGCCAGACCAAACATGCCGAGGCAGGCGATGACCACTGCCAGCGCGGCAAAGAAACTGAAAATCTGACCAAAGCGTTTTTCCTGAGCATAAAAAGCGGCAAAAACTTCATCCTGAAATTCGTATTCAAACTCTACGTCAGGGGAATACTGGTGAAAAATATTTTCCACATAATCTGCGGTCTCACTGATATTTTCCGGTAAAATGCGCAGTGCCATGGCAAATGTTTCTTCAGGATTCCAGAATAATATCAGCGGTTCGATCTCATATTGCAAGGGACGGTAGGAAAAATCTTTCACAATGCCTATTACCTGCGTATTTTCCCAGAGCGTGTATTGTAGAGGGTCTTCGGTTATATGTTCCTTCACGAAGGCTTCATTGACCAGAATATTATCGTGATCAGATTCCAGATCAGGATTGAAATTGCGGCCGGCCAGCAGTTTTACGCCGTAAACGTCAAGGAAGTAAGGGTCAGTGTTAATAACGCGGTATTTCTTCTTATTTTCTTCACTATCTCCTTCTTCAATATACCAGCCGGAAAGAATGATCCTGCCCATGGCCAGGTAAGTGCAGCTTGCGCCTTTAATTCGAGGTGATTTCAATAGTTCCTGGCGGAAGGCGTCGCGGTTATCCATGATCTCTACAGTCTGACGAAAGGTTATCACCTGTTCTTTATCAAAACCCAGATCATGATCAAGGAAATATTTCAGCTGCCCAAAAACCGTCAAAGTGCAGACGATCATGGCAATAGAGATGGTGAACTGTAAAATGATAAGTATCCTGCGGAAAAGAATGCCTTTGCTGCCGCTGGAAAAAGTGCGTTTCAGCCCATATACCGGTTCAAAGGACGTCTGATAAAAAGCAGGATAAATCCCGGCGGCAATTCCCACAAAAACGGTTATTCCTAATAAAAACAGTAATCTCTGCCAGTTAAAAAATCCGGCATTTATCCTGAAGAAATCGCTGAACGCAGGATATGCCAGCCAGATGATAATTATAACTAATAACAGCGCCAGCAGGCAGAGCAATACTGATTCGCTGATCATCTGCCAGATCAGCATTTGCCGGGAAGAACCGACCACTTTGCGGATGCCTGTTTCGCGAGCTCTCAAGGCAGCTCTGGCAGTTGCCAGATTGATGTAATTAAAGCAGGCAATGAGAATAATAAAGAGAGCTGCTGCCAGAAAGGTCATGACCGTGGTCTTGTTCCCATGGGCACAATAGTCGAATTTGCTGCTGTCAAAATAGAGTTCCGAAAAGGGACGCAGATAAAAAGTCGGAAAATTGGGATCGATCTCATTATGCAGTTCAATGAAGAAATCATCGATCTGCTTTCGGGTCTCGGCAGCTTCGTGATGCGGCGGCAGCAGCAGAAATGTTACGTAATTGGAAAACCAGGAATTTTCAAAATCAAGAATATTTTTAAGACTGTGCAGCGGAGCGATGACTTCTCTGACCAGTAGCTGCGAACGGCCGGTCGGATCTTTGATGACAGCCTTTATCTCCAGGTCAACTTCTCGGTTGTAATTGATAGATTTGCCTATGGGATCTATGTCTCCGAACATTTTCTTTGCCCACTTTTCTGTGACAATGGCACTGGCAGGTTCTTTGATCACTTCCTGCAGGTTTCCCTGAATTGCCTCGTAAGAGAAAATATCAAAAAACTCCGGATCGACGAACAGGATGCTCGAATCCAGTTTTTTTTCTTCGTAGATCACTTTTGAATTACGGGGAAAGTAACGCGTAATGGGAATTTCGGGAAAGCGGTCGCTGATGGTTTGCTTCAAGGTGATCGGCGTTACTCCAAAACGCGAATCAAGGTCAACTCGATAGATATTGGCATAATTCTTATGAAACCTGTCGGCAGAAAACTCATATTGCACATAGGACATTATCAGGCAAAAAACAGCGATCCCCAGCGCCAGACCAAAAATATTGATCAACATATAACCTATGTGGCGTCTAAAGTTACGAATAGCAGTAATAATGAAATTCTTCAGCATATCAGCCTCCTGATCTTCCCCGAAAGCGGTAATGCTCTTTGCAGTCTATTTCTCAAATTTTCACCTGATACGTCAAGCAATAATCTACTTGCGGATTTTAACTTGACCTGCTGCCCGCTTAAGTTTCTCTTTACCTATGAAAAAAATGAAATTAGTGTTTCTCCTGATTTTTACAGCAGTTTCCGGATGGCTGACTGCTGCCGGCTCTTTAGCTACCAGTTTTTCTGATGGGCCATTTTTATTTTGGGAAAATGAGCAGCCCGTCGCCTATTACATTAGAAATGATGCTGTTATAAAAAACGTTATGCAGCAGGCGCCAGACGGCAGATATTACCTTTACTGGGCAGAAGATAAAGCAGAACCGGTAGAGATTATTACGGAATTCCCTGCTTATCAGACCAGCTATTCTCTTCCCCCTAAATTTCTTGCTCTCAGTGATCTGCATGGAAATCTTGATGGCACGTTAGAACTTCTGCGTGCCGGTGGCGTTATTGACCTTAACTACAACTGGTCTTATGATGGCTGGCTCATCATCGATGGTGATATTCTCGACCGGGGAGAAGATACCACAAAAATACTCTGGCTGCTTTTCCATCTCTGGCAGCAGGCGGAGGAATCAGGAAATGGAAAAGTAATTCCCCTGCTTGGTAATCATGAAACCATGTCACTACGGGAAAAAGAACATAAGATGGAAGGAAAATATGCTCTAACCTGTGGATTAATGAGTAAAACATATAATGAACTATATGGCACTGATTCCTTTATCGGGCAATGGATGCGCTCTTGGCAAACGGTTCTCATTCTGGAAAAGTACCTGTTTGTGCATGGTGGTGTTTCACCGGGATTAGCAGAAAAGTATCCTGATATTGATGAAGTAAATCAGATGATAACTACACATTATCAGGGAATAGAAGTTGAAAAAATTGACTATCTTTTCTCAAATAATGGCCCTTTCTGGTATCGAGGTTATTTTTATGATGAAAAAAAATGGGAATTATCCACTCCTGAAATTATGAACAAAATTCTGGGCACTTACGAACTGGAAACGATAATTGTTGGTCATACTACACATGCTCAAATTCAGATTACTTCCAACCAGCAGGTTATTGCAATAGACGCAGGTCTTAAGTATCAGGAGTCTGGTCAGGCTTTACTTTTTAAGGATAAGAAATTTTTTGTGCTTGCCTCTTCCGGTAGGATTTCCGAATTAAGCTCGGAATGAAATTTTAGTGAGGTATGTTTATGAATATTCCAAAATCTTTTGCCAGTGATAATAATTCCGGGGTGCATCCGCTGGTCCTGAAGGCACTCGCTGACGTTAATCATGGTCATTATACCGGTTATGGAGATGATCCTTTTACCGAGGTTGCCATTCAGAAATTCCGTCAGCTTCTGGGTAAAAATATAGAAGTCTTCTTTGTTTATAACGGTACTGGCGCTAATACTGTGCTGATTAATACGGTTACCCGCAGTTATAATTCCATTATCTGCCCGGCTTCTTCACATATCAACGTGGACGAATGCGGCGCACCGGGTGCTGCCAGCGGCTGCAAAGTGGAATTCGTTTATACTGAAGATGGAAAATTGACTCCGGAACTGGTGAATTCCATGCTTCTGGGCATCGGGTTTGAGCATCATTCACAGCCGAAAGTAGTTTCCATCACCCAATCTACTGAACTCGGCACTCTTTATTCTCTGGAAGAACTGCGCACACTTTGCGATTTCTGCCATGACAATAATCTGCTGGTGCACATGGATGGTGCCAGAATTGCCAATGCAGCAGTTGCCCTGAACTGTACTTTTAAGGAAATGACAACTGATACAGGCATTGACCTGCTCTCTTTTGGCGGTACGAAGAACGGCATGATGTTCGGCGAAGCTGCTATATTTTTCCGTCCCGAACTGGCAGCGGACTTCAAGTATTTCCGCAAGCAGAATATGCAGTTGCATTCCAAGATGCGCTATATTTCAGCCCAGTTTTCAGCTCTGCTCACCGATGAGCTCTGGTATAAAAATGCCAGACACTCTAACGATATGGCACAACTGCTCTATAAAGAATTGCAGAATGTTATAGGTATAAAGATCACTCGCCCCTGCTATGTGAATTCCGTATTTGCCATTCTACCTGAAAAAGTAATTCCGCGTCTCCAGCAAAAATACTTCTTTTACGTCTGGGATGAACACACCAATGAAGTCCGTTTCATGACCACCTTCGATACCACGGAAGATGATATAAATAATTTCGTAAAAGCCCTGAACGAGGAGTTAGGCAGGCAACAAAGCGAGCCAGCGAGTTTGTTGCGAGGATAACGGGGAAGTATTTCAAAGCGGCTCACAGACGGGGACGTCTGTGCTACAGGAGGGTTAAAAAGCAACAATTTCAGCGATTATTTCCTCGTTCTATTTATCCAATCCCCAGAAATTGAAATAAGATATACATATCACTGTAAGAATATTTTCGATCCGGCTCAGAGAGACGCAGTTTATTTATTGAATCGGCATTACTTATCGCTTCAGGTAACTTATCTCTAAGTAATGAATAAACATCCTTGTCCTTATAATATTTCTGGGTTTTAGAATATCCGGAGAGATATTTAGCCCTTGCCAGCAACTCTTCTATTTTATTACATCTATCTTGATAAGCGCTCTTATTTTCAAAATGTAGATAATACCAGAATTCCAGACAAGGCATATTTTTTAATATAATAATAGCCTTTGCTTTAACATCTTTCAAAGAAGCTATGTTATCGGGGAATATATATACGGAAATTTTATCTTCTTTTTCTGAACTATAGTTGAAACAATTTTGTCGTAATTCAGATAATTTCTTTTCAAAATTTGCCCTATTCTTCTTTTGGGCACAGATAACATCATAATCAAGAATGCAGAACACAAAATCCCGATCAATAATTAATTCCATTGCTTCCTGTAATATTTCTTCACATTTACGTCCTGATGGAGGTGGTTTATCTGGAAAGAAGGCCACGGTTTTTCTTGCAAATTGATCTTTCTCATGTTCCTTCATTCTTTGAAAATACCAATACTCAGTTAGTCCTTCTCCGAGTATTGCTATAGTAGTATATATTCTTTTCCCTATTATATTTCTATTTAGTTTAGTCTTCATCATAATCAATTTCCAGATATAGATTTCCCAAATTAGGTATGGCTCCAAATTTGCCGGTCTTATACAATTTCTCAAAAGATTGATCCTTGCGAATTCCGCTGATATCTGCTATTGAATATAATTCCGTAGATCCGTCTCTTTGTTTTTCCGTAAACCAGATTAAGTCACGACGCTGTAATTCTTTATCCTCCAATAATTCCCGATTATGAATGGTAAAAATAATCTGGGCACCTTTGGAGTTTACTAAAAACATGGAATATATAAAATTCAATAAATCAGGGTGAAGTGAAGAATCCAGTTCGTCAATAAACAGAGTTTTATGACCCTTTAATGATTCCAGTATAGGTCCAGCTAAACCGAAATATCGCCATGTACCTCGTGATTCCAATTCCTCATCTAACTGATAAATACTTGTTTCTCCTTTATCATTTATTTTATGAAAGAAGCTCAAGTTTCTTCGCGTTACCCCTCCTTTCTCTTCTATTTCCTTAACAATAAATTCAGGAAATTTTTCCTTCAGCTTCGTAATATCATCACTTTCGATCTTTATGAGTTCTTTTTCTGCCCTGATGTGTTCTATATTAAAATCTGCTTTTATCATCAAATATGTCAGCAGCTTTTCCATTTTATCTTGTTTAAGAATTTTGAAAGCAGTGTAATCCCTTAATTTTGTGTCAGGAGTTATTATTGGTTTTAGATCTTCTAAAAACCAGTTGTATGCTTTCAACAGAATTTCATTTTTAGTTGAAACATCTCCCAGTGAACTTAAAACGCTGACGTTAGGTAATACCCGCGCTCTTATCATTTCTCTTTCTGCTTTATTTACTCCATAAGTTGAACTGTATTCAATAATAATATCTTGTTCACTAACCGTCTTGCGGTAAAAAATCGTGGCTGGAGTCTGACCTGGATAGTAATTCAATTCCTCTTCAATTACTTCGGACTCACTGATTTTTAGATAATACCTGAATTTATTATTGCCTTTAAAAAATATTATTTCAAATTCACCGGGTGATTTTTTTGTGGCCTGGTTAAATAGGAAGGGCACAAAACCAGTATTTTCTCCTCTTTTTCTTGTCCGCAAAACTATAAGTCGCAAAAATTCTAAAGCTTTTAATATATTTGTTTTACCTGATGCATTTGACCCATAAATAACCGCAGATTTTAGCAACCTTACTCCAGATGAAATCTCTACTGTAAATAAATCATGATTAAGATCACTTTTCCGCGGAATAAAACTCAGCGTTTGAGTGTCCTTGATGGATAAATAATTACCAACACTAAATTCCTGGATCATATTAACCTCTTTGTCTATTTCTTGTAGAAAAGTTAAAAATAAGCCAGGTATTTGTCAATTTATTTATTTATTTTATCGAATTTTTCTCGATTTCACTAATTCCATATGGGCTGCTATCCGATATTTCCCTTGTGTAATTATATAAGTTCCAAGCAGGAGATTATTTGAAATATAAGATAACTGGAATCCGACTTATTAGCGAATTGTTAAAGAATCATGAAATTAATGGTTAACAAAGTAACCGCCAGTTTTAGGACTACCCTTGTAATTTATCAGTTCTTTATCTTTCAGATTTTTTAGAGCCCTTTCCACGGTTCGCGGAGGTATTTGAAGATTATCACTAATAAGATTTGCTCTGGAACCAGGATTATGCTGAATGAACCCATAAACTATATTCTCATTTACACCGCCATTTACACCGCCATTTACACCGCCATTTACCAGATTATCGCGGAAAAATGTGATAGTATAAAATCCATTGAAGGTAAATGCGGGTTCCTGATTACCGTTTTCTTTTAGCAATTTTTTCATCCGGTTAATGCCAGTGCCCATATTTTCCACTAACTTAACTCTTTGGAGAAGAGAGGCTATAATGGGATTTCTTCTCACTGCTCTTTTACCAAAGTCTTCCGGGAATAATCCTCTGGGCAATCCACCCGGATTGCTTATCTCAATTCTATCATCGAAAATATCTACCGTTGTATGTGCGCCATATATAAAATAATCGCGGTGCGACACAGCATTTACGATTGCTTCTCTAACGGCTTCCAGAGGTAATTCATATAATTCCTTTCTTTGAGCTTCCTGAGTAATGATATATTTTACTTTCAGTGCCTGTTTGATAAAATGTAAGGTGCTGTTGATATTCGTGATAATATCATCATTATAGTCTTTCCTGTTTAAAATATCAATTCTTTCATTTCCGTCGAATACAGCACAGGTGATCGTGCCCTGCTCACATAAACTCTCGATTGTATGTGAAAAAAAGAGAACCCCTGCATTTTTCATCTGCAAATGACCTGTAACAATTTCAGAAACTCCCAGATTCAATAACACTATCTGATTATCCACGTTTTCGGTTATTTCAGCCAGTTTTAGAAATCCCTGCAGCTTGGAAGGAGCATAATCTCTTTCAAAATCAAACCTGGGGTGGATCTGCTCTTCATACCTTATCTGGCCTTCTGATTGCAGAAAATCAATGATCTGTTGCCTGTTCATCTTTTGAGAATTTGTACCCATTCTGACGAAAAATCCCTCAGAACACTGGTAAGGTTTATCCTGTCCTTCCAAAATATGAATGATTAATATATTTTCGAATTCAGAAAGAGAAATTTTGACAGAGGGGGAGCAGTTTTGAGCCAGATCATTTATCTGAGATTTCAATTTATTAGTTATCGTTAATCCGTGAACAGTTCCATCATCATCAATTCCGACAAAAATCCGACCGCCGGATGCATTAGCAAAAGCTACCATTTCCCGGGCTATTCCTTTAGAAATATTACGCTTGAATTCCACAAAATATGATTCACCTTCTTGTAGAATATACTGGAATTCTGTCTTTTCCATTAGCACCTCTAACCTGATTATTTTAATTCTACTATTAAAATAGCGGTTATGTTATTTCAAGTCAAGAAAGAAAATCAATATTCGAAGGTTTATTCACCCGTTATCTCATTATTTCCCTCAAAAAATCTCTAAAATCTTCTGTTTGGGCTACTAAAGGTTGAAGTTCCCGTAAACACAGTCTCGCTTCATTTCTGTCGCCAGGCAGGTAACTTTCCGGAATTGTGGCGGGTAGAGTATAATTTTTTATGATGAATTCTGCCAGAAATTTATTCCTGGCAGTAGCTTTCTTGATTAATGCCTTTGCAGATGGGCTTTTACCGTATCTGCAGAAGCAATAAATGGCATCAGTATATAACCAGAGCGTGTCATCTTCATCAGGAAAAATGCCTCGCAGTTTTTCATATTTTTCATAAAGACCATTTAAAACCTGCAATATTCCCAGTTTATTACGCACTCCCAGGTGATCGTCAGGGTCTAGTACCAGCATTCTTTCCATGATTCTAATGGCAGAAATATCATAGTTCCATTTCTGATAAAATTCCACTTGTGCCATCAAAGCTTTCATATAGGGACGTGTGGGATTAATTGCCCAGAAATTGCCTATAAATTCTTCGAACTGTTTACCAATATGGGTTTTTCCTTTTTCTTCCGCCTGTTTCAGTAATTTAATTCCCTCTTCAGCGCTTTCACATTGCTCTGCTTCCCTTATAAGAGATTCCACCTCATGATCAATACGTAATTTTTTGCTGTTTTTGCTTCTGGGCAAAGCTTTTCCAATCAGGCTATCCAGATATTTTTGCAGTTCTTCCTCGCTTTCCCATTCGCGGTCTTCCAGTTCAGTAAAATTCTCAAAAACCCGTTTTGTAAATTTCCGTTCGCTAAAGCGAAAGTTTTTAGCCCATTTACGTTCTTCTTCTGAAGGCAGAAAATTAAACAGGTCAATAAAAACATCTGATATTTCGACATTTCTCTTTTTTTTCTTACTGGCATCATATTCTTCTATGAGGTTGAAAAGACGGCAATAGAAGTTGAAAAACCGGTAACGATAGATCATTGCATAATGATCTCGTAACTTCTTTCCTGTCAGATTCAATTCTGCGGGTTCTATTAATTGTGGAAAGACATCCAGATACTTTTTTGCATAAAAATTATCTGTCCGTTTTTCATAACCGTATTTATTTAACAGGATCAGCGAAAAACCTATACCCAATTGACCGGTGACGGTATCACCAAATTCATCCCATCCTCCAGGAAAATATTCATAAGTAAAAAAATGTAGAAGATTTCTTAGCAGTTTGTTACCATTTTTTAATAAGCTGCGTCCCTTTCTGCTTATATATCTTTTACTTTTTACGTCTTTAGTCAACTTTGATTCATGGCAGAAAGATATAATAAAATCCGATAATTCTACTTCAATTTCAAGCGCAGGATTTTTTCTATTACTATGAAAATCTATTTTCCTGGCTGCCGGATGCCGATTGAGTTCAGCCTCTATATCTTCCTCATTTCTATAAGTTTCGCTTAAATTCAAGCCGCCAGCAATATCTATTTTTTCCAGATATAACTGCACTAAAACCAGAACTGGGATCTGGTCTAAAACCTCCTCAGGTATTCTTTTTCTTATGTGAACGGAAGAATATTTACGAAAGCAGCCCCTAATGAGATTACTTATTTCCCAATCTGCATATCCCTCATATCGTTCATCGTAATCATTATCGAGTTTCTGTTTCATTCTCCAATCCTAAATTTATTTTTTCCCGATCGTATTCTCCAGCAGAAATGCCAGCATCTGGGCACTATTTTCATAACGCTGCGTTTTACCGCCACCAAAACCATGTCCCTCTGTATAATTTATAAGGCACAGCAGGGGATTTTCATTGCCGGTATTTTGCGCAGAATACTGTAAACCTGCGGCAAATTTACGCCCATGATATGGGTCACAACGTGAATCATTAAAACCTCCCGTTACCAGAGTAGCAGGATATTCCGCGTTCTCATCAATATTATGGTAAGGCGAATACGCCAGAAGATAGTTAAATTCCTCTTCATTTTCGGCAGAACCATATTCCTCTTTCCAGATATTGGCAAATTTATTCTTATGGTAACGGATCATGTCCAGTAATGGAACGCTGACTACCGCAGCCGCAAATAATTCTGGTTTCTGCACCAGGCAGGCTCCCGTTAATAACCCGCCATTGCTCCCGCCCATAATGCCTAAATGCTCCGGCGAAGTATATTTCTCATTTATCAAATATATCGCTGCCGCAATGAAGTCATCAAACACGTTCTGCTTTTTCTCTTTCATTCCTGCTTCATGCCATTTTTCTCCAAATTCACCTCCACCCCGCAGACATGCCGAAACGTATATTCCTCCTCGTTTGCATAATGCTAAAGCTCCGGCGCTAAAGTTTGGACTCGTCGATGAATTGAATCCACCATAACCATAGAGTATAACCGGATTGCTGCCATCTTTTCGCATATCTTTGCTGTGACTGATAATTAATGGGATCCGGGTACCGTCTTTGGATGTGGCATATTCAATTTTTGAAACAAAAGCGTCTTTATTATAGGAAAATTCAGGATTGATATAGACAAAGTCCTGCTGCAGAGTATTATTCTCAAAATCATATTTATATCTGATATATGGCGTTACGGGATTACAGAAAAAGATGTATATATCTTTCTCATCCTGATAACCACGCCAGAAGGCAATTCCTTGTCCCGGCAGTTTTATCTCTTTCAGAAATGCGCCTTCAGTATCATAAATTTCAATCGTATTATAAATGCCATCCAGGTAATTGATAAAAAGCTTTCCATCCACTATTCCATAATCTTCAATCTTTTTATCCTTTTCCTCTATCAGCAGTTTCCAGTTCTTTCGCTCCGGGGCAGAGCAATTTACTTTATAAATGCATCTTCTGGGTGCATTTTCATTGGTTAAAATGTAAATGTGATCTTCAAATATTTCAGTATCTATATCATATTTCATTTCCGGCATCACTGCCTTTATTTCTCCACTACCATATCTCTCGATCCAGGTAGAGCTCTTATAGAAGACACCTTTTCTGTAGATCAGATATTGCTGATCATAGCTGAGAAAAGCATTTGACCATATTTCTTTCACTTTGTTCTCGGCAAAGATCAGTTTATCCTGCTCAGCAGGTGTGCCCAGCAAATGCAGATATGTTCGTTGCCAGTAATCCTGTTCTTCTGCCGGTACTTCCGGTGGCAGAGGACAAAACCGGTAATAAAATCCGCTGTCGTCAGGCAGCCAGCTGGTTATAAACTGTTTATGTCCCAAAAGTTTATCTGGCAGAAGTATCCCCTGGTCAATATCCAGAATGCAGGTTTCCGAATCTTCTTTTCCGGCTTTGATCACACCATAAGAAAGGTAACGTCCGGTATTGGAAACAAGATGATGATATAATATCTCATCTTTTGCCCAATTGTTGGGGTTTATTAGCTCCTTAGGTTCGGCATCCGCATTTTCCAGCAGCATTAAAATTGATTTTTCCTCAGCAGCAAGCTGCCGTGTAAAAAGACGTCTGCTGCCATTCTTTACTTTGCGGGGGATAGAATCTACATCAAAATGATCACTATCTTTAAAATTGTTAAAAAAGTAATCTTTATCCGGCAAAGACTTTAAGTATGGTTCTGCTATTTCATTCTGCGCCTTATCCCAGGCTTGCACTGCTTTATCTTTACTATCTTCCAGCCAGCGATAAGGATCAGCTACCTTCTTTCCAAATATTTCTTCCACAATATCTTCGCGGCGAGTATAAGGATATTTGAACATAATAACTCCTGTATCAGCAAATTTATTTCTGCAAAACGATCAAATAAAACATTATATAATGTCAACTGCTTTAATAAGTTTTCTCTTATCACAATGAGATTGATCATAAAAAACTTTACTGCATTTATCCCTGCAATTATGATTGAATTATTGGCCATAAAAAAACAAGGAAGGTAAAAGTGAGAGTATTTACCAGGATCATCATTACTTTTATAATAATATTTACTTTAGGCTTCGCTTATGCGGAAACGAAGACGGAAGAGGCGCATAATAAACTGAAGAACGCTGGCTCTTATGAAGAGCAAGAGCATACCAACTCTCATCATTGGCAGGATGAGGAAGAAGACGACTTTTGGGAGGTGATTTCCTATTACTGGTTCTGCCTGAGTTTTAATTTTAATCCTTTTGGTGGAGAGCCGGGATTTGCCCTGCAGCGGGTGCGTTATAATCCGCAGCCTTATAATTATATGCGCAGCCAGGGTCATCGCAACAGCGTCAGTAACCGCTATACTCTTTTGAACCTTGATACTGCCTATGGAACGGGCATAACGGAAGATACCCAAAGTATTTTAAGCCAGGCGAAATGGAATTTTGGCAGCTTCGCTCTGAATTTCAAATATAAATTAATCGATGAAGACGATGCACCTTATAAAATAAGTTATTATTCCATTATGCTGGAACGGAAATCAGCAGTATTACCATTCTTTGATGCCGGATTTTCCAGCGGTTATGACAAGATAGGTTTCGGTGATGACTATTATGAAGGTTTCAGTCTGGGATATAATCTGGAAATATATCCTTTGCGCCCTTTTTCTTTGAAATTCCAGCCGGGTATCATGTTTCATAAGGATATTACGATAATTGATGTCATCAGTGAACTGCGCATTCATCATGGCCATCTGTATATCGGCTTCGGGCATAACTATTTTGACATAGACAGCACAATATTTCGTTCCCTGATGTTCCATATTGGAGTCTTCTTCTAATTTTTGGAGTAAGTTAACCATATTAATTTGTAGAAAACGCCGGCTAACTGAAGTAACGACCTCCAATTATCGGGTATTAGCTGTGGACTAATGCACATTGCGGAGGTCTGCAACTATCCACAACTCAACAGAAGTTCACTAACCGCGGATAGCACAGATTACACGGATCAATACAAGAAATATAAAACATAGAAGTAATAAACCCTATATATAATATTATTCTAATCCTCATCTCTTTATCCGTGCTATCAGTGTTATCCGCGGTTGATAATCTTCTTGTTGGGTTTCGGTTTATACAGGTCTGGGGGAATACCAGTTAAACCGCTATAATAATGTATTATCCCATATTGTGCAGTAGAAATTTGCGAATAGCAGTAAGATTTTGGCACAGAGAGAGTTAGATAATTTTCAAAAATATAAAAATAATATTCATAAAAATTCTCTAACTCTTCTGTACTCATCCCGATATGCATCGGGACTACTCTTCATCAAATACTACTGCACAAAATGGGATTATTATATATGAATAATTTACCCGTTAAGTTAGACTTGCACTGTTGGTGTAATCGCAAGTCCACAAAGATTCATTTTTCGTTTTTTCAATATTTAGTGTATGCCGGTTTCTAAATTAGAAAGTACTTGACCTATCCGGGAAAAAGAGGGATAATAATTGAAATTTATGGGAAGTTATGATGGAAAAAGTATTTTTCTCATTCGCCATTATCATTTTAATGGTTGGTTTTGCCGGCTGCTCTGAGGATTCCAATAGCGGAGCTCCAACTAATTCAGGCGATATGCCTTATGAGGTTACACTTGATCCCGCAGATTTCATTTCCAGTGATTATACGGGTAATGAATTTATGCCTCTCGTCCCGGGAACCACCATGATCTACGAAGGAGAAGATGAAGACGGGCTTTTGGTCAGAGTTGAAACATTCACTACCTCCGAGACCAAATTAATTTTGGGAATAACTTGTCTCGTTGTGAAAGACAAGGCTTATGAAGCCGGAGTCCTTATTGAAGATACCGATGACTGGTATGCCCAGGAAATTAATGGCAATATCTGGTATATGGGTGAATATTCCGAACTAATTGATGATGGTGAAGTCGTTTCCACGGCAGGTTCCTGGGAAGCAGGCGTGGATGGTGCCTTGCCTGGCCTTATTATGCTCGCGGAGCCTTATGCCGGCATCTGGTACCGGCAGGAATATTATGAAAATGAAGCTGAAGACGCAGCTCAGATCTTGAGTCTGAATAAAACCGAAACTATTGGCCTGGGAACCTACGAAAACTGCCTGCAGACTAACGAATGGAGTTTACAGGAACCCAGTATTATTGAACATAAATTCTATACTCCCGGCATTGGGTTGATCCGCACAATTGCCGTGGAGGGAGAGGCAGGTTTCGAAAACCTGATTGAAGTTATCTCGCAATAATACCTATAGTTATTTAATCAGCAGCATCTTACCTGTAAGCACAACTTCTCCGGTTTTCAGCTGATAAAGATATATGCCGCTGCCGCTGCTTCGCCCCATTTCGTCAGCTCCATCCCAAGTGATACTGTGTTTGCCTGTTTCCAGTATTTGAGTCGGGTAATTGCGTACTGCCTGTCCTTTCAGATTAAATATCCTGAGTTCCGTTCTTTCCGCTTTCGCTAGCTGGAAACAGATTTCTGTGCTGGGATTGAAGGGATTGGGATAATTTCCCAGCAGCATAGTTTGTGCCGGTATATCTTCTTCTTCAGCAATATTGCCTGTTACATTCAATACTGCCTGTATCCGGCGTTTATCCCATAGATCGCAGCTTATTTCAATAAGAGCCTGATATATTCCCGCCTCCAGGTCAAATGTATTAAATGTTACAGTGATTGCCCGGCAATCAGCAGGCTCCAGAATTCCATAAGAAGTATCCAGATTGATCCAGCGCAGCGGAAATAGAAAAGTACATTCTCCGGCCATCTCATGTGGACCCGCTCCGTAACCGTCACCCACCAGCAGCCAGTTGATTTCGAAATCACCTGCAAACTCAGTACTTAAGGTGACATTGACCGTTATTTCAGCAGTTTCCCAGTTTTGCAGCACCCCAAAGCCGTTCGGTGTCAATCCGCTCCAGGTGATGAGCTGTCCGGTACCAGTAGTACCATCCCAGACCAGGTCACCGCCACTTCCTCCAACACCATTACTGGCATGATTTACCGTAACTCCATGCGGAAAAGTGAGTAGTACGTTACTGATCCATTCGGAATCATCAGTTTCATTATAAACGTAAAAAATCCAATCCCTGGTTTCACCGGGTGTAAACTCATCTGTATCACAGGTTACATTCGAATCACCGATATTTCTTTGCGGAGTGCTGATCTCATCAGTTCTCACATAAAATTCCACCGGTAGATTCCCGATATTGGTCAGTTCGAAATCCAGGCGATCGAGGCAGTTAATATTCATCTCAATATAGATGGAGTCCTGATCTACACTAAAGGTATTAGGCTGATATGCCGTGAAACCGATGACTCTTTCCCAGGTAAATTCATCACTTTCCATATTTACCACAATTTCAAAATAATGATAGTCGGGAACGTATTCCACAACCGAAAATGCCAGGGGAGTTTCGATCGTGGCAATCCCATTAAAGGCAATATTATCAATACTGGAAGTGCTCTCTGTAATTTCAATATAGAGGTCACTAGCAGAAACTACAATACTGATATTATTAGCTGCCGTATATCCTGTGTTAACAACTTCAAAAAGCAGCGAAACATTCTCGCCAGCCTCAATAAATTCATCATCTCCGGCAGATATCAGCACTTCGCCAATACTCAGAAAAGGCAGTTCATCGCTAAGATATGAAGATGTGAATAATAATGCCGTTTCATCTTCCAGAACTTTGTTCGCTGTGGCATAAGTATTGTTAAAAGTATATTGCAGCCCAATACTCGAATCTTCATTTTCCAGTCCAATAGTACAGTATTGCCCATGATTGGTTGGATAAGTTCCGGCATTATTGTTAGTAACCTCCAGATATTGCATCTTGATCTCTGAATCCTCTGTTATTGTCGGAAAGTAATAACTATCATATAGAATCACTTCAAAAGTTTCGTCGGCATCCGTATCGCCATTTTTCACCTGCGACCATTCCACAACTAGATAATTTCCCAGTCCATCATAATAATAACACACCTCGGCGCTGCTTATATTTGTTTTCAGATCGTCCCAGAATACCGCGATTATGGGACTCGGTCCCTGCGGACTTGGAATGAACCAGTTCATAAAAGATGCTGCCTCGTGAATGCCTGGTGCTATCCAGCCATTTGTACAGATCGTGAGTTGCTCATAAGAATCACCATAAAATTTGAAATGGAAATCTTCCGGAAAATCTATTACCTGCACAGCTCCTGTCCCGCTGCCCGCTGTCACAGTCAAACATTCGCCTTCTCCTCCCAGATCAGGATTGATCTCTATCCAGTCAAATTCCGGACACTGGTCGTAACCAATATCTCCATCATCAAAGCACATATAGCCCTGTTCATCCGGTCCATAAGGATCTGTTAGGCTTACGAATCCTGCCGGAACCAGGCAGGTCACGATGTTATCATATCCCGTCGGACTGGTTAAATGGATCCTGAAAGTTATCTGTGTTCCGGGGATAACAACGTCACTGACACAGACAGTAAAGCGGTTTTCTTCATTTTGACCGGTCTCACCCGGTAATATATCTCCGAAATATCCCTGCCCGTCAATGAGCGTTATCCCGGCAGTCTGGCAACTCAAAATACCTTCCACATCTTCAACTGCCATTGCTCCGTTATTCGTCAGCGTGAAGTATATATCATCAGCATCACCAGGTTCCAGAATTCCGTTCCCGCCTATGGTATAATCACTTATCCAGAGATTTGCGCCACTGATCATTCCTGTGTGCCAGGTTGTCCATTCATGAGTATTATCATCGTTAATCGTAAATTCAAATACCGGTTCCAGGCCATCCAGGGCAGCAGGATTAATAGCAATCCGGAAATTATCAGCAGGCGCTGAAGTGCCTCCGGCTATAATATCACCATAAGCAGCCCCATCAGTTATTATGGTGATCAGATTATTATTACAACCTAAAGCCGCAGTAACGCCATTGACCGGTGATGTTCCGTAATTTCCCAGGATTACAGCCAATTCAACTGTTTCTCCCGGATTAAGTATGCCATCACCATTACCGATGATTTCCAGATATTCAATTTCCTCAATATCCACGTATTGAGCTGCCTGAATAACAGCTATGGAATCCACGGAAGGTATATGATTATGCCTGCTCACGGTCAGCAGATAATACCCTTCCGGAAGATCTGCTACCGGCAGCAATAGCTGTCCATATTCATTTGTAAATCCGGTAACTGCAAATTCCTCCGGCGAAGAAGCACTCAATGTTACCCAGGCATTTTCTGCATTTATATTCAGAGAATCCAGCACAGTTACCTGAAACCAGTTTTCGCCAGTCATGATCTGGTCGTCACATATCACATTCAACTCCTGCGGTATCCCTGTCCATAATTCCAGAGACGGATCCCCCATCAGGTTATTATAATGAGAATATGCGTTGATATATGCACCAGGATTTTGCGGATACAAGCTCCACATATAATATTTACCCATAGTTAGCGCCCCCCCCATCGAATATATTCCATGTTGAAAAATACCAGAGGCGATGCCTAGCGTAATCGCATTATTAAAACAGGTATGATTTCCTGATGTGGCTTCTCCTATCATTCCGATTGCTCCTTTAGGTGTGGTAACAGTACCCAGCCGGGTAAACACTTCGCTTATACCGTCACCATTGGCATAATTTCCTGTGCTGCAGGTAATTATGGATGCAAAGGGCAGCATCCAGCCATTGTTTAAATTGGAAATATTAGTTGTCGACCACCCACTGGTTCCCAAATATCCACGGTAAAACATATACAATACACCCGCATTTATGGCAGAATTCATCTGACTCGGAAAAGGTGAACTATAAACTTCATAAAAATTATCATCTCCATACCAGTTATCAGGGTAAGTGAGCATCATTTCCTTGATACCCAGCATCGTAGAAATCGTTGAGTAACCGGAATGATGCGGATCTCCAATTAACAGGGCTTTCTGCATCCATTGCGGATTTTCTGTATAGGGAGCTTTTTCATAATTTATTATTTTGGTAATCAACACTGCTAACGTTGATAAATTGTTAAACGATAACCTTCCCAGATTGACGTCTAAAAGAAAATCATCTCCTTCCAATAAACCATAAGGTTGATCTCCCTCTCCAAAACTGCCATTATTAAACCAGGTTGGAATAATATAATCACCTGCTGCATCTCCCACCAGGCAAACATGTTCAGGGGGATTATCCCAGTTATCATAAGCATCCTGGATATAGTCTTTTATCTCGCTGACGGTCTCGCCTGTTGCTGCTGTAGATGCTACCCTAACCTCAAATCCCTTCTGCTGTTTCCAGTCCGTTAGATAATGCAGTAAATCCATTATGTCACCATCATCAGGCACGATAAAAAGCAGTGCCGGCACCTGGTAATCATCCCTGCTTCTGACGGTCTCGTAATTCAATACTGTCGCCTGATAAAGCGGCTCAAAACTTCTCGAAACTGCCCCCTTACGCGTCTTGCAGTTTATCCCCCCGTTACCTTCCGCAACAATTTTCACGCTGATCTCCGTGATCACTTCCAGGCTTCTTTCCTGAGCATTATACCGGAAAGGACAAAAAGTCAAGGACAATACCCGCATATCCCGCATCACTGCCGGTTCTCCCGCCATAACCAACTCTTCCGGAAACACTCCTCCTGACCTGTAATATTCTATATCTATAGTGAACCTGTCTCCGTTTTCACTATCCTGCTCTATTTCTTCCTGAGGATAAACAAGTATATCATATATGAAATAACTCCGGAAGGATACTATTTCCAGTTTTGCTTCTCCTTGAAATGGTATGGCTATTATAGTAGTAAAAACCGGCAGCTCCGGCTTTCCAGGCAAACAAAGATCACTTGCTTCCGGAAGACTGATCCGTGTATATTCAATACCTTCATACCGGATATTATCCACATTAAAACCGTCAATTTGATATTCCAGCTCTATCTCGGACAGCCGGGTTTGTGTATAGCTGATCATTTCATTATCGTATTCCTGATCAACTGTTATCCATTCACCCATCAACAGTACTGAAGAAAGAATAAAAAGTATAAAAAATATCTGATTATTCATGCTTCACCTCCATAAATCTGCTCTTACACAAGATGCTCTTCTTACAATTATCAACACCATTTTGTTCAAACAGAAAAATAAATTTTAACTATTCGCTGTCAAATTAAATATTACAAATCCTTGAAATGCTTTTTGTACTAAGTGCTGGGATATAATCAATATTCACCTATAAACCTCATAAATCCCCTAATTTCAATTGTCCATTGATAACACCCACATAATCCACGGTTTACCCATATTATGCAGCAGGATTTCACAAACAGCCGTCCCGATACATCGGGACTACTCTTTGCAAAAGTCAGCAGAGTTGACAAAAAGACACATTCCAGGCAAAGCTTTGAAATGAGTTTGAAAGAGTGAATAAAATATTCTGCCAAAAAGTGACAGAATATTACTTGTAAGGTACTGCACAAAATGGGTTTAACCCATTCACTATTCACACTGAAAATCGTGATTTAAATGCCTTGAGGTTGACAGGATGTAAAAAGAAAGAGAGAGATTATTTATTGAGAAAGAATTTCAGAGCATTCCTATAGCTTTGTTCTGCTGCAAGTTTGGGAGAAATGCCTTTAATCTCGGCAATTTTTTCGATGATATACCGGAGGTTGCGGGGATCATTGCGTTTACCTCGGAGCGGATGCGGAGCCAGGTAAGGGCAGTCGGTTTCGACAAAATATCTGTCAAAGGGTATAATTCTAATTACTTCCGCTAAGTTACTGTTTTTATAGGTAATATTGCCTGTAAAGGAAATGAACCAGCCTTCCATCAATACTTCCCTGGCATAGAATACATCGCCGGAAAAGCAGTGATAAACAACCTTTTCGGGTTTAAATTCCCGAAGTATCTGCAGGCAGTCCTCATTCGCCTCACGATTATGAACTACAACCGGTTTTTTAAGTTCCACCGCCAGTTGCAATTGTTTACGGAAGACATCCTGCTGAATTGCTTTTGGAGAAAGGTAACGGTAATAATCAAGCCCGATTTCTCCGATAGCAATAATCTTAGGATGAGCAGCCTGTTTTTTCAGGAAATCGAGATCAAACTCTTTGGCATCATGGGGATGGTAACCGGCAGAAGCATAAACGAATTCATATTTTTCTGCCAGGGCGATGGAATCCAAAGTTGTTTGTTTATCGCAGCCGATATTAATAATGAAATCGATGCCCTGCTGAGAGCAGCTTTTGATCACGGCATCGCGATCAGAGGCAAACTGAGGGTGATCAAGATGGGCATGGGTTTCAAAAATCTTCATTTATCTTCCCTTCATCTCCACCTGTTGCTGTTCAGGATATATCACCATCATCGCCAGCACCATCATATAGTCTTCATCCAGCCGGTAGCGAATTTCCGCCAGATCATAAAAACCATTTTTCGGGTCTTCAGCGGAGAGATAGCCCCGGAATTCAATATAGCCATCAATAACTTTAAAATCGTTCACCGTGTAATAGATGATCCTGTCCTTCCAGAAATTTCCCAGCAGCAAAAGCAGGTCATGATAGGAGCGTATATTATAGATACGTCTCTGACTGCCGCTGAATACCAGAGTAGTTTCAATCATATCAGGCTGCAGAATAAAGCCCTGCAGCCGGCTACCAATAACACGGTGAGAGATAAGCAGTTGCGGGAGATACTGACAGATGCTTTCCGCCTCATAATCAGTCAGTGCCGAAAGATCAAATTTTTCAAACCCGTCCACAGTTACCTGTTTCCGGTCAATTACAATATCATCACAGGCAGTAATGCTCCAGCCCCCATTTTCCTTAGCTTTCAGATACAGGTCTGCCGACAGGTTACCGCCAAAGGGGACATGGGTCAGGTTATAAACATCGCCTCTGATCAGAAGTGAATGATAGGGAAATTCCGTTTGCAGAAAGGAACTGATATCGCTAACCTTATTATTAATCATTTCGCTGCCCCACATTGTATTCTGGTGCATTTCGATCCAGCGGATGAGTTTATTTTCATAAGAAGTAAGCAGGCTATCAGCAGGGGACTGAATATATTCTTTATAGGGATTTTCCTGGATCATTTCTTCCAGTTCTGGAATATCCAGTACCGGTTCTCCGGTTTTAGTAATGACTTTTTCAGTAATCAGGAAATCATCGGGAAGTTTTGGTTCAGGAAATTCCCATTCGAATTTCTTAAGACCCAGAACATCCTGAGCAAGGTCTTCACTTTCGCTAAAGGTCAGAGAAATTTCATCATCATTATCCAGAACGAGTTTCAGTTGCACCAGCCGGTCTTTATCAATAACCGGGTGAATATTCAAAAGCGGCAGCCGCTGATTGGGGTAATGAGCCCTGAGACTATTCAGGGCATTGTCTCCTGTCAGGTTTTCATATTGCAGAGTTATGGGCATTTTTTTCAGATAGTGTTCCGCAAAAATTGTGTGGCGGCAATTTAACCGGTAAAGCAGTTCCCCGGCAATAGTGAGTTCCTTCTGATAACCGGAAAAGGGCAGCATATCCGGCAGATTTTCTAATTGCCGGTAGATTTTCCAGTTTTCCCAGATATATACAACCTGTGTTTCACCTGCGGTAAATTGTACCATTCGCTCAATCTGCTCATATGTTATACGGGCGGGTAATTCCTTTTCTGACTTCTCAAGTGCTGACCAGCTGCGAAACATACAATATTGATATTCAGAAGCAAAATCGCGCCTCTCCGGTACGAATCCCTCCAGGAGAATTGCCACCTGCCAGAACAGCAGGATAAATATTAACTTTCTCATTTTATTTGACATTTATACGCCCTGTCTTTTTTGAGGACGTGTATGCTGGAATGTTGTTTTAGGTCAAATATAAAAAAAAAGCAGGGAGATTGAATTAATGAAAGCAGAAAGGGACAGGAAGAGAATTAAAGAATTCTTTGAGCTGATTGGGAATCCGTATTCACTTAGAAAATACACTTCTCCGGTTCTCGTTTATGATATTTTGGATGATGAGGTACGTTATTCCGTCTGGGAAGAAGATATGCTCGACCGTTTTGGTCTGGAAAATGTGGATGGCTGGGATAAGAAAGAGAATGCTCTCTTTTGCCCCGACTGGATGCTCGATGACGAAGACGACTATGATGATGATGATGATGATTTTGACGATGACTATGATGACGAGGAGGACGATTAAACTCGTTGCTAACGTTTTTCCTTGCGTGCCCTGCTGTGCTGAAATATAATACCAGTTACTACCAGCGCTAATCCGGCGACGGAAGTAACTGCGATATGTTCACCAAGTGAAATCCTGATAAAGATAAATGAGGCAAAGGGCGATAAAAAAATGAGATTGGAAATTTTGACCGTCCTTTCTGTCAGTTCAAGTGCTTTAAGCCAGAAAACAAATGTCAACCCCATTTCAAAAAGCCCAATATAGAACATACTTGTTATACTTTGCCAGCTCAGAGAAGGAATACTGCCAGTTACAAGACAGCATATCAGGATAAGCAAAGTTCCGGTAGCAAAACCGGTGATTAGCTTTACCAGCGGATCAATTTTACTTTCCACGTTATATATCCAGTAAAATGCCCAAAGAATCGATGTCCCTAAAGCCAGCACGACACCAAGGGAATTTATCTCCCCCAGTTTACCACCACCGCTGGAAATTACAAGCACTCCGCTATAGCATAATATTACTGCCAGAATATCATAATATCGAACCTTCTGCTTTTGAATGACTATGGAGAGCAGAACCATCATTATCGACCAGGTGAAATTCAAAGGCTGAGCTATCTGGGCGGGTAGAAGCTCATAAGCCCGAAACAGGATCAGATAATAGAAAAAGGGATTGATCACTCCCAAAGCAATTGGCAGGCTTAGCTGTTTTATACTGAAATTACGGAATAATTTTAATTTCCCCTGCCAGGCAGCAACCGCCAGCAGACTGCACAATGAGAAAAAACTGGCACCGCATAGCAAAGGTAAAGGTGAATTATAGCGAAGGGCTATCTTAAAAGCAGATGCGACCGTGCTCCAGAAGAAAACTGCCAGCAGAGCATAAATATAAGCCTGATTCTGCTTAGTCAACCGCTAATCCCTTGACCAGAAGGGGCAATATTATTCCGGCTGCTCCTGAAAGATGAATATGGGTAATAGTATTTCTGTAGGCGGAATATCCCGGATTGATTTCAATGATCTTTGCTCCCCGCTGCCAGGCAAGCCGCGGGATCAGGCAGGCAGGCATGATCTCGCCCGTAGTACCAATCACCAGAACAACATCTGCCATTTCAGCTTCACCAAAGGCTCTGTCTCTGGCCAATTCCGGTATCGCTTCTCCAAAAAACACGAAATCCGGCTTTAATAGACCCTTACAGTAACCGCACAAAGGCGGTTTTTTATCCAATTGCAGATCTTTTAGAGCATATTTTTTGCCGCATTTCTGACAGATAAAGCTGTGAGAATTACCATGAAATTCTATAACATCTTTGCTGCCGGCTGTCTGATGGAGATTATCTATATTCTGGGTTATAACCGCTTTTAAAAGACCCATTTCCTCCAGTTTTGCCAGTGCAAAATGGGCGGGATTAGGCAGTGCTTCCCCAAAAAAGTCATAGAATATTTCCTTGATAGTAAGCCATACCAACTGGGGATTATATAAATAAGTATCCAGGTCCAGACAATCTGCATCATATTTATTCCAAAGCCCGTTTTCACCCCGAAAAGGCGGAATCCCGCTTTCCACAGATATCCCCGCCCCGCAAAAAGCGATCAAATGCCGCGCCTGAAGGATTATTTCAATAGCGCTATCAATTTCTTTCAATAAATCTCCTGAATGTTTTAAATAATTGTCGTTAAATCTATTTCAACGCCTGATCTGATAATTCTTAGAGGACAAATTTCTTTTTGCCAGTTTCGTTGGTCTCTTTGATTTTTTGTCGTGATCTTAGGGCAGCTACTTGTTACCAGATATGCCTTCATATAATCCAGAATGTGCAGTGTTTTTACTTGCTTCACAGTATTTTGTAGTTGTTTTAGACCTTGCTCATAATGCCGTCCCTTCAGTTCCACAAATATACCGGCAGCGCTTCTTTCAATAATTACCAGGTTGTCACATCTTTTACCGGTAAGTGTAGAACACTTTTCAGGCTTGATTTTTATGATCCAATCATTGCTGGGATTTTTGAAAGTGATCTTAGCCTGGTTCTCTTTTAATGGTATAAGCTTACCATTTCCCCTGCTGACGACACAATCTTCCAGACGATCCATATTAATCAAGATCCAATAATTGACTGAATTGCTCTCCAATATCTTCGGAAACTTTGTCTAAACCTTCTGCTAAAATCAACCCTGTTTCTTTATCCATGATTGGTTTAAGAACGCCGCTTTCTAAATGATATGCAGTTACTTCCTTACTTCTCAAGAGGCATTCTTTAACCATAATCTTAGCTATTTTATTTTTTACCTTCTGATCTGCATCATTATATGTTTCACCAGCCAGAATCAGGTTATTGAAAGCAGTAAGGATGTATGGACTGTGTGTCGTAATCAGGAAATGATTATCATCATTTAATTTATAAACAAAACTAATAAAATCAACGAGATCTTTTTGTGTAGATGGAAATACATGAGATTCAGGTTCTTCAATAATGATTTCTTTGAATCTCATATAATCATAAATGTCATTAGATATCAAAGCTTTTAGAATTAAAACAATAGGTAAAGTTTCTTTTTGACCGGAAGACGTATTTGCAATCATCGTTTTTCTCTCATTGCCGGAAATGATGTATTCATCTCCGTTAATGGCTCTATAATCACCTTTAAGTATATTATTACTAAGAAGTTTCAAGATATTATTGTAATGATTTATAGATACTTTGTTGTCAGAACCCCAATTCCTGAATTTTTCATTACCGGCTACAGCTTTGGCTTTCTGGAGCAAATCACCATATTCAAACAGAAAAGGATCTGCAAACTTGATATTCTCCTTTATCAAGGGCAGCCAGGTTTTCTCCAGAATTCCATAATAGGAACGTGCAGAATCGATAAAAAGGGCTTTCTTATAATTTATTGAGCCAAATAGTTGCTGTATTTCTCCTTTATATTTGATAAGTCGTTTTATGTTATCTATGAACAGTTCTTTTTCACTATTATTTAGCCTGATATGCTTGGTAATAAATGTCCCGATAGCCTTGGAAATCTCAAGCTGCAGACCATTTCCTGAATCATATTTTAAAAAATACCAGAGATTTGAGTCTATTTCAAATTTTATATTAAAAAAGTCATTATCCTGGTAATAGAAGCGATTCTGAAATTCTTTTTTGTACTCTTTTATACATTCAGAAATATTATCAAATCTATCCCTTCCAAGAAAAGGATTTTCTATGAGCATCAGAAAGTAATACACCAGTTTCGCCAGCAGACTTTTACCTTCTGCCTGTTCTCCGATGATCAGGGTGATATTATTCAATTCCAGCTCTGCGCGTTTTATACTGATAAAATTATCTACTGTCAATTTCATAAGTTCTCCCCATTATTTTTCTTCCTGCTATCGAGTTGTAAAGCCATATTAATGGAGGTTCTATGAATCATATGCTCTTCATCCAGCCGGATTTGAAAAGTATCATTCGGCATTGCAAAATTTCCACCAACCATCTTATGCTCCTTACAATTTAATTAATTAGTAATCTAATTTTTCCAGCAATTTCTGTCAAAACAAAACTAGGAACGTTATGTACTACACCGGCTCAATGACTTTAGCTATACTCAATAGGAGGCACGATGGTGGCACTAAGGAGGGTCTAAGGTGTCACAACAAGGCACAATCTAACAGAATATCGTTAGATTGTGCCTTGTTGTGGCTCCTTATACCAACCTTAGCAGGTCCTTAGCACCTCCTTATTCTCCTTCATACCGCAGGTCACAGATTACTGATTACTGATCACCGATCTCTAATTCCCCCACAACCATTTCTTTAAGGCAGAGTAAATAAATTAGGAAGAAGACAGGTAACGGGATTTACTTTATTTTCTGTTTACTCCAAAGACTTTTCAACCGCACGTCTTCGCAGATATTCTCCGTGGCAAGCGGATAAAGCGGATGGGGTCAAATTTATTTACGAAGGGATGTAGGTCAAACTTTCCAGTTTGACATTTAAAAAGATTAATCTGGAAAGATTAATCTACATCAGAGCAAGGCAGATGCTATGTGAATGGGATTTAAATCATTTACGAAGAATGTAGTTAAAGTTCAGGTCAAACTTTCCAGTTTGACATTTAAAAAGATTAATCTGGAAAGATTAATCTACATTTGAATCCGGCAGGTGAAAATGGATAATTACTCAAATTCTTCCAATCCGGAAACGAAGATATGGTTTAAACCAAGAAAACCTGCAGAGAAAGTATCGTTTACTGTCTATAATATCAAGGGTCAGAAAGTCTGGGAATATAAAGCAGAAATGGAGTTATGCCCGGTAAAAGTATTAGCTTGACATCAATATCGCTTTACAGGCATTAAGTATTTGGGGTATAATATTGTAAAATTAAGGTGTATATGAAAGATTGGCGGTTGGGAATATCATTTATTGATCAGACAATATTTCCGCTTTGCCGGTATATCAGATATTAAATATTGAAGCGGAGAACAAAGAATGACATTAGTCACTATATGTATATCTGTATTGCTTTTAGCAATAATACTGTTAATCATATTCTGGAACAGGTCATTGCGCAGCTTAGTACTTCTACGTACTGCGGAACTGGAAACAGATATTTTAGAGCGCAAACAGGTAGAGCTTGATCTGAAGAAAAGCGAAGAACGTTTCCGTTTGATGGTTGAAAATGCCCCCATTGGAATTGCCATGGCAACATCCGAGGGAATATTAATGGATGTAAACCAGGCTTATGCCGATATTCTTGGTTACCCCCGCGAAGAATTGCTGCAGGGAAAATTCTACGAAGTAGGATATCCTGATGATATTGAGAAAAGTGAGAAAAAATATAACGAACTGGTTGCCGGTGCTCCCAGCGTAAGAATAGATAAAAGACTGATCAAAAAAGATGGAAACGTTATATATGTGAGTCAGCGTTTAGTATTGATCCGAGATCAAAATAACCAGCCTCTCTTTGTAATGGGAATGTCAATCGATATAACGGAGCGTATAAAAGCCGTTCAGAAGCTGAAGAAGAATGAAGAACTGTATTATTCCGTATTGCATAATATGTCCGGTGTAGTCTATAACTGTGCGAATGACGAAAATTGGACGATTAGTTTTATCAGCGGAGGTATTGAGAAGATTTCCGGCTATCCGGTTACTGATTTCATTGGTAACCGGGTTCGCAGTTATGCCAGTATCATCCATCCCGAAGATAAAGAGACATTAGGAAATCTGGTTCAGGAAGGATTAAAAAATAAAAATCATTACACTTTTGAATACAGGATAATTCACAGGGATGGCAGAATCGTCTGGGTTTTTGAAGAGGGACAGGGCATTTTCAATGAAGATGGAGAATTACTCCATTTGAACGGAACGATTATTGATATTACAGAGCGAAAAAATACTGAACTGGAACTACATAACTACCGGCAACATCTTGAGGATATGGTTAAAGCCCGGACAAAAGAACTGGAAGAGAAAAACCAGAAACTGGAAGAATTCAACCGTCTTTTTGTCGGCAGAGAATTCCGCATCAAGGATCTGCGTGATGAAATAAAGGAACTGAAACGACAGTTAGAGGAAAAAGGGTAACTTCTTGACATCGTTTTACCTGCCGGGAAATTGCCTTTATGACTGAGATTTTTTATAAAATATTACTGATTGGCCTGATCCTGCTTGTAACATCGGGATTATATGCGGCAGAAGAATCTGTTTCCGTATCGGCACTAAGGGATAGCAGCCTGGCTGACAGCCTGGCAGCTACTTCTCTGCAGCTTGATTCTTTGTTCTATGCGGCAGAATCCGGGGATTACTGGGCAAAAGAACAAATCATCAGTCTTTATGGCACCGCGAGTATAGATTATCATAGTTCCAGCCTCACAGCAGATACTATAACCGTAAAGATCCAGGAAAATCAGGCTTTTACTTTTGGCAAATCAATGCTCAAAGACCGTGATATGTTAGCTTTGGGGAATGAAATATCTTATGACCTTAAAACGCGCTGGGGTATGATCATTAATGGTGCCACAAAATTTGAACAGGGTTATTATTACGGTGATGAGATCCGTAAGATCGATGATGAAATATATGATATTGATGCGGGTTTATTTACCACCTGTGATGCCCAGCATCCGCATTTTTACATCAAGACGAACCGTATGCGGCTTTATAAAGACGATAAAGTGGTGGGGCGACCTGTAATATTTTATGTAAACCATCTGCCGGTTTTTGCCTTTCCCTATGGAGTTTTCCCGGTAAAAAAGGGACGTCAGCCTGGACTTCTGGTCCCTTATCCCGGCTATAACAGCCATGATGGAAAATATTTGAGAGATATTGCCTTTTATTATCCCTACCAGGATTATGCAGATATCATTCTGGGGGGGGATCTATACGAAAAAACGGGCTGGGAAGCACACCTTAGTATGAATTATATCAAGCGTTATGAGCTGAATGGCAACCTGCTGTTTCGATTGCGGCATGAGCGCTTCAGTCTTATCAGCAGTACCTATGAATGGTATCTGCGGCAGATTCATCATCAGAATATTGGATTAAACAGCACTCTTGATGCCAATATCACCTATATAAGCTCCCAGCGTATAATGGAAGGTGAAGAAGATGCCAACGATCGTCTGGCAGAAGATGTTAAATCAACTATCACTTACAAAACCATGGTTCTGGGCAGCACTTTAAATCTGACAGGTAAACTGGAGGCAGATCTTCTGGATACTTCAGAAGTACGTCGCGATTCGTCAAGCACCATAGTTGATACACTGACCTATAAGAAGAAGACGATCACATTACCCAGCGTATCGTGGTCACGGTCTCCCCGTCCCCTTTACGAATATTTCGTGGGTGAAGATAGTGATATTGATGAGGATGCCTGGTATGCTAAAATTTCCGGTTCTTATAACTTCAGAGGGATTTATATCAGCGTATTGAAAGATTCCACGGCAGATTTTGCGGACTGGTTCTGGAAGGAAAAAGAAGACAGCCTGGGAGTGATCAATGAACATGAAGCAGCTATGAAGCATTCCACCACATTCAGGTATTCCAATAAATATCGCGGCTGGTTAAGCTATTCCCAATCTGCCAGCTATAATCTTGCCTGGTTTGATGAAGATAATCTGGAGCAAAAAAGCCAGTGGGGACGTGACTGGAATCTGGATACCAGCTTGAATTTCAATCTTTATGGCATCCGGAATTTCAAGAGGGGTTACATAAAAGGCCTGCGGCACATAATGACCCCCAAGGTTTCCTATAGATACAGTCCCGATTTCTCGGAAAATGAAAACCTCGATAGTATCGGCGGCATCTCCGTTTCCTCAGGTGACCGTCAGCAGAAAATTTCCTTTTCTCTGAGTAATATCTGGCAACTGAAACTGCGCAAAACAGAAGCACGAGAAGAAAAGAACATTAACGATTTCTTCAAAATCAATTCTGCTATCAGTTATGACCTGGAAAATAAAAACACGGGTTACAATGAGGGCAAAGGATTCAGCAGCCTGAGCCATGCTATTTACCTGAATCCCAATTCTTTAAAGCTTGGAATTGTGGATTTCAGTGTTTCACCAAAGGGCTCTATCACACAGGATGTTTACGATTGGGAATTTAAAGGGACAAAGCTCAACCGCTGGGACTGGGGAGTGTCTAACTGGGATTGTTCATTAACCACGAAACTGAGCATCGGTGGTAACGCTGATTACGTGGAATATTTTCCATTAGAAGATAATCCTTTTACCAGCAATAAGTTTCTGGTAAGCGACAGTTTAAGCCTGGAAGAAGAAAATGAGCTTACTACACTGGAGGAAATTGAAGAACTGGAGCGTGAGCAGAAAAACTGGTCATTTAATATAACGCATTCTTACCGTTTAACCCAGAGCACTTACGAAAGTCACGATTATACCAGTAACCTGAAAGCATCTCTAACTGCCCAGTTGACCCGGAACTGGAATTTCAGCTACAGCAATTATTATGATCTGAATGAAAACAAGATGGTCAGCCAGAATTTTACTTTGCTCAGAGAGCTGCACTGCTGGCGTCTGGAGTTTCGTTATACGAGACAGGAAAATTACTGGAATTATTCATTAAAATTATTTAATATAAAATTGCCTGACTCCTTAAAATTCAAGACATCTGACAGTGGTTAATTGTATGTCCGTCATTATAATCTTAAATCTTGAATCAGAGGATCAGAGAAAAAATAATGTGATTTTCTTTGACAATTCTCCAGACTCTGAATCTTTTCAGAAAGAATAAAATAAAAAAGGGGAAATAATGGGGTTTGTACATTTGCATAACCACACGCAATATAGTTTACTGGATGGAGCCTGTCGTGTTGACCGCATGGTTGCACTGGCTAAACAATACAATATGCCGGCAGTAGCCATGACAGATCATGGCAATATGTTCGGGACGATAGATTTTGTAACGGCCTGCCAGAAAGCGGGCATTAAGCCGATAGTAGGCACAGAAGCGTATGTCATTCCAGGAGAGCTGGATGATGCAGACAACAAGAAGCAGCGTCGCCATCACCTTGTACTGCTGGCGAAGAATCTTATCGGTTACCAGAATCTGTGCAAACTAAGTTCTTTCTCGTATCAGAAGGGCTTTTATTATAAACCGCGAATGACAAAAAGCCTGCTAAGGCAATATCGCGAAGGCTTGATTTGCACTACAGCCTGTATCCAGGGAGAAATACCATCACTGCTTCTGCAGGGAAGAGATGAAGAAGCCCGTAAGGTAATGCTGGAGTTGAAGGATATTTTTGGTAAAGATATTTACATTGAGCTTCAGGACCATGGCATCAAAGAAGAGCGCGAGGTGATGCCCAAGCTGATAGCTTTGGCAGAAGCAACCGGCATAGAAATGATTGTTACCAATGACTGTCATTACCTGAAAAAGGAAGATGCGGAAGCGCATGATATTCTTCTCTGCATTCAGACGAATCATTATGAATCAGAAATTGATCGTATGAAGTATCCCACAGAGCAGCTTTATTTTAAAACCGAGGAAGAAATGCGGGAATTGTTCCCGCATCTGCCCCAGGCTTATGACAATACGTTAAGAATTGCTGAAGAAATAAACCTGGAACTGGATTATAATAAATTTCTATTTCCCAACTTTGACGTACCCAAAGACTTTGCCGACTCTGAAGAATACCTGAAGGCGCTGTGCTATGATGCCGTACACCGGAGATATAATGAAATAACGCCGGAAATCCAGAAGCGCCTGGATTATGAATTACAGGTCATCAACAAGATGGGATTTAATGATTATTTTCTAATTGTGAGAGATTTTATTAATGCTTCCCGCGAACGGGGGATACCCGTTGGGCCAGGGCGAGGATCCGCAGCCGGCAGTATTGTGGCTTATTTACTGGAAATAACTCAGCTTGATCCTCTGAAGTATGAGCTGTTATTTGAAAGATTCTTAAATCTGACCCGGGCAGAAATGCCTGATATTGATATCGATTTCGATTCTGAAGGGCGGGAGCGCGTCATCGATTATGTCGTTGGCAAATATGGCAGTGAAAGCGTCTGCCAGATCATCACTTTCGGCACCATGGGAGCCAAAACGGTTATTCGAGATGTAGGCAGGGTGCTGGAAGTTCCTCTTTCAGAAGTTAATAAGATAGCCAAGCTTATTCCTGAGACAGCTAAAATGACTTTGGAAAAAGCATATAATATAAGTCACGAGATGCGTCAGCTTATCGACAGCAACCCAATATATCAAAGAGTTTACCGCATAGGGAACGTACTGGAAGGCTTAATCCGCCAGACGGGCGTACATGCCGCCGGAGTTGTGATGGGTCCCGGGGATTTAAGTAATTACGTGCCGCTGGCAGTTACTCCTCAAAAGGGCAATAATGCGCAAACGACCCTGGTTCAATATGAAGGGAAATGGCTTGAACATCTGAAAATGCTGAAAATGGATTTTCTGGGTTTAAAAACGTTAACATTGATTCGTAAAACCCAGGACTTAATCAGGCGTAATTACAATATTGACCTTGATATTGATAACATTCATCTTGATGATGAAAAAGTGTATGAGCTATTGTCAAATGCCGAAACAGACGGAGTGTTTCAACTGGAGTCATCAGGAATGAAAAAATACCTGAAAAAACTGAAGCCTAATGTATTTGATGATATCATTGCCATGGTTGCTCTTTACCGTCCCGGTCCCATGCAGTATATTGATCACTATATTGCCAGGAAGCATGGCACTGAGCCGATCACCTACCGGCATCCAGTGATGGAAAAGGCGCTGAAATCGACTTACGGCATAACGGTATATCAGGAGCAGGTGATGCAGATATCCAAGGATCTGGCTGGTTTTGACAGTGCCAGCGCGGGAGTTCTGCGTAAAGCGATGAGCAAGAAAAAAGAAAAAATGATGACCGAGATGTACACCATGTTTGAAGAGGGATGTCAATCAAACAGTGTTAATATAACAACAATTCAGCAGATATGGGAGGATTTCAAGGAATTTGCCCAGTATGCCTTCAATAAAAGTCATGCTGCTTGTTATGCCTATATTGCTTATCAGACGGCGTATCTCAAAGCCTATTACCCGGTGGAATTTATGGCCGCTTTGATGTCTGAAGAAAAAGACCCGGCGAAGATACCATTGCAGATCGAAGTCTGCCGCCAGATGAATATTGAAGTTATTCCTCCGGATATAAACCTGAGCCAGGAAGAATTCTCTGTTGATGATAATAAAATTCTTTATGGTTTGAAAGGGATTAAGAATGTCGGCAGCTCTGCTGTTCGTAAAATACTGGAAGAAAGGAACAAAGAGGAGAAGTTTGACACAATCTGGAATTTCTGTTCCCGGCTTGACTCGTCATCAGTCAACAAAGCCGTAATTGAAAGTCTGATTATGGCGGGAGCCATGGATGGTTTGGAGGGTAGTCGCTCCCAGAAATACATGGTAGTTCAGAAAGCTATTGATTATGCTGCCTCGATTTTTGAAGAAAAGAAACGCGGGCAAATGACAATTTTCGATGATTTTATAGAGGAAAGCGCTCTGACAGATCCTCAATTACCTGAAATTCCCGAATGGGATTTTGGAACTAAACTGCAGAAAGAAAAAGATGTGCTGGGATTTTTCTGGTCCGGGCATCCATTGGATAAATACAGCAACCTGATCTCGGCAATAACAAATGTGGAATCAGACATAGTGCAGAAAGAAGGAGATAACATACCCCAGAACGTCATAATCTCCGGTATAGCTAACGCCATAATGAAGAAAAGAACCAGAAAAGGCAATCCCTTTGCCATTATCACAATGGAAGATAAAAAGGGTAAATTTGAGGTTTGTCTGTTCGGAGATAAGTATGATCTTCTCACCCCCCGCTTTGAAGCAGGAAAGGAATATCTTATCGAAGGTCGCAATAACTATCAGGGGGAAGGCATATTCAGTGTCCTTCCCGATCGCATCTACCGGTTAAATGAAATACCCGGAAAAAGGAGTGGTGAATTAAAAGTTGAGCTGGCTCAAGAAGAACTATCCGACGAATTGTGCGATTTTCTCATCGAGCATTCCGGCACAGAGAACCAGGTAAAGCTGAACCTGATCCTTAAAACAAAGCATTTCAAAACTCTGCATTGCCAGACAAATCTAAGTTTACAGATAAATGAAAGCTTGCTTGGCAGATTAAAAGAAACCTCAGGAAAGAATCCTAAATTAATTTTTAACTAAGAAGGTGTTATGAAAAAATATATCTTTACATTAGTTTTTTTTATCAATTTATCACTCCTTTTCGCTGCTGGTGCGCTGGGGGTATATGTTGATGACAACCGTTATCTGGCGGAGGGTGGAAATACCCGTCTGGAGATAAATTATTCTCTTCCTTATTTCACCCTGGATTTCATGCAGGGACAATATGGTTATGAGGCAGAGATATTTGTCGATATTAGTGTGAAAATGGGAGATAAGCTGATCAGCAGTGATTCTTTTACTAACAAAGTAATAATCCGTGATGCCCAGAAGATGTTTTCTGACGAAGCCTATCTGGACAAAATTACAATTACTCTACCAGCGTATCAATTTTTGATAGATGTCGATTTCACCGATACACACACGGAAAACACATATCATTGGAGTAATAATTTTATTCCTTTAGACAAAGAAGGAATGTTCAGTGATCTGGAATTATCAACTTCCATAATGCCGGATACTACGAGTTTTCTGGCAAAATTTCATCGTCAGGATCATCTTTATCAGGTAAAGCCCAGCCATACTTATTCAACTAATCAGGGTCAGATATTTTTTTTTGAAGAGTTTTACAATCTATTTGAGGATGAACAGGGCAATTATCAAGTAGCATTGGATATTGAATTCATTAAAGATCAAAGCGTCATTGATACCGTCAGATTTAACTTCAGTGCTCCCTGGCAGAATGTAAACGAGGTATCCGACAAGATCGATATTTCCGGTTATGAAGAAGGATATTATGATTTACATATTACCTGCACCGATAAAGTAATTGACATAACAGAAACCAGGGATGATTTTTTATTATTAAAAACAGAGAGGTTGAAACTTAACCGGTTTTTTCCTGAAATAGAAGATGACTTTATGCTGGCTGGTTATTTTTTTAATTCCAATCAGGACAATACCTGGAAGAATCTTTCTCCGGAAGGGAAAAAGAACTATCTGGATAGATTCTGGCAATCTTATGACCCGAATCCAGCTACCGAAGAAAACGAATTTCTGGTAGAAGTAGCACAGCGTATAGATTATGCCAACGACAACTTTTCTCATTTCAAACCCGGCTGGACATCCGATATGGGTAGGATTTATATTAAATATGGTCAGCCCTATGAAATAAGTAAGCTGACCACTAATCTGGGAGAAAACGATTTCTCTGATTTCAAGGAATATGATATTAATGAAAGAAAACATGCTTATGATTTCAATAAACATGCGATTAAAAATTACCAGATATGGAAATACCGGTTGAAGAAAAACGCCAATTACATCTTTATAGATATGATGACCAGCGGCGATTATAAACTAATTTACAGTTCAGACGATGAGGATGGAGAAAATGGTCTGCCGGACTGGAGAAAATACCTGGGTTATGATTTTGATGACCGGCTGCTGGATTGATCACCAGTTACGAAAGGCATCCTGAATATGCTCTAACTGCCAGCGTTTTTTGTCATCCATAGTTAAAGCAATAATGTCGAATCTGGTATTGTATTCGGCAAAAACCTGATTTATAAGCAGAAAGAATGCGGCCGCTTTGAAAATACGCTTGCGCTTGGTATAAGCCACGCTGTCAATGGCAGCATCTATGCCATATTCACGGAATCGAACCTCCACAAATACCAGTTCTGTGGTTTTTTTATCGAGAACTATAATGTCAATTTCACCGGTTTTGCAGGTAAAATTACGACAGATTATTTTGTAACCAGATCTTTTTAAAAATCTGCAAGCATAATCTTCAGATGATTTTCCTTTTGCTTTTCTTATGTTATCTTCCATATTGAGGAAAAAATAGCTTGACTTGCTGATTATGTAAATAAAAAATTCTAAAAAAAATGTGGAGAAATGTAATGAGGAATTCCCTGTTAGTAATTTTTTTGCTGTTTATCAGCATATCTCCGCTCTTTGCTTTGCCTTATTCGCTGTCGGGAAATAAGATCAATATTCCCGATGCTTATATATTACCTCACAAAATGGCTACGATTGGAGTTGCCTTTGCTCCGGGTATAACCAGTATGACGAAAGATGGGTCTAATGACTTTATTTTTAATGCCATTACAAATCTCAATTTTGGTTTGTATGACCGGGGAGAAGTTGGACTTATTTTAAACAGTTACGGAATTCCTTATATGAATTTCAAGCTGCAGTTATTAAAGGAAAAAAAGAGAATTCCTCAATTATCGATCGGTATGACCAACGTATTTTCAAGTGTAACGGATAGCAACTATCCTGCCTATAGCGAGGGTCTGGTAGGCAGCAAAGATGATCTGGTGAAGAATTCCCCCTATATTGTTGCCTCCAAGAAAGCTATTATGGTATCTAATATCACCGGTCTTGAGTATATAGAGCTTTCCGGTTTACTGGGCTGGGGTATGCGACGATTTAAAGGTGATGGTCAAATTGCCAAATATCTGAATGGATTTTTTCTGGGAATTGATCTGAAGCCCACCCGATTTCTGAGTTTATATTCAGAAATTGACGGGGAAAATTTCAGCGCCGGTTTGAACATTTATTCCCGGCATTTTACTTACCAGTTCAGTGTTTATCAGGTTGAGGAAGCTTTAAAATTTGTGCTTGCTAAAGGCAGCATCAATGTAGGATTAAATATAATTTACACACTTGATCATTTTTCTGAGCAGAAGATATCGGGACGTGATGATTACTACAGTTATTACAAAACAATTTCACCTCTCATTGAGCGCCGGGTGATCGTGGAAAACGTTATCCCGGAAGAAGATGCTTCCATTTATGAGGAACTTCCCATGTTTAAGGAATTGCAGGATCTAAAACAAAAACGCAAAGAAAAAGAAGACGAACTGGCGCGGTTAAGAAAATTATTTGAAGAAGAATAAATGCGAACCAGAATTTGCCTGATTTTAATCCTGATCAACCTTTGGCATCTGCCCTTATTTTCGCAAAGGGCATCCGGTGTCACGCTTGTGGAAGAAATTCGCCAGGAATCCTTCGATCTGGCAATTCTGGAAGAAGAAATTGATTACTATACTAATCTGATAAGCAAAAAAGAACAGATCAACCGGCTTTATAAACAAAACCGGCTGAGTACTATCCGCGAAATGTTTGAAAGAGATCTGGCAGAACTTGATCAACTCTTTGAGCAGGATGCTCAGGAGAAAGCTGTTGAAAAAATATGGGAATTAGATCACATTTACCAGAACATAGAAACCCTTGATATTAAGAACTATTTTCCTGAACAGAAAATGCAGTATTACGAAGCCAGGATTGCTGTACGTAATTCCGAGTATGAAAAGGCAAGACGAATACTGGAAAATAACCTGGCCAACAACCTTGATCCGGAAAACCGGAACTCTATTGTTGCACTACTGGAAGAAGTATATTTTAAACTGGAACGTTATGAAGATATCATTTCCATATATCCCATTTACCGGGGAATTAATTCAGCTCTCCAGCGCTGGTGGCTGGCTCAATCATTATACAACACGGGTGACCTGGAAAAAGCCGTTCCTGTTTTCAGGCGGCTTGGTTCCGAGCCGGAATATGCCCTGCGCTCCCGGGCCATGCTGGCTCTGGCGACTTATGAAAATGGTGATATTGCCCAGGCAATTACCGATTTTAATAGTCTGAAATTCAGATATTCTCCTGATACACCATATTTTAATTTCATTAATCTTTCTCTGGCAAGGCTTTATTCCCTTAACGGAAATAAGCAGGAAGCAATTAACCTCTATGACCAGTATGTGCAACTGGAAAAGATTGTCGATGACGAAATCCTTTATGAAATTGCCAGCATCTACAAGGAAGCCGGGGAATATAATCAGGCAATTAAATATTTCAGGCAGATAACCGAAAAACCTCAGAAAAGCAGATATTATGTTACCGCCAAATACCTCATTGCCATAACCGAACAGGACAGGGGAAACTATGAAAGTGGAAGAAACAGCCTGCGGAGTATCATTGATAATAACAATGCTCTGATGCAGGCACTGAACAAAAAATATGGGCTATTAGACGAATATGCCGGTCTGCTGAGTAGCCTGATAAACACCTCTCTCAGCAGCGAAAGACAAAGACAGATCGACCAGCAGCTTCAGACTCTGGAAGAACAATTCTTCGAAAATCGCAGTGAAGTTGAAAACCTCAGCCAGGGACTGGATAGAGAAAACCTTATCTATCTCAATCAGCTTGAGGAAGAATATTTTGCTTATACTGTTACACAGGCTAATTTTGAAGCTTTTATGGGATATGTTCAAAGTCCTGCCTTACGCCGTTTACCCGCTATCAGTAATTTCCAGATGACTCGTCAGGATTCATCCATTGTCTATCTGCAGATATTGGATTATATGGAAAAAATCCCTGAAAAAAGCACTCGAAATTATGAAACTGCCCGATTCCTGGCGGAACAGAAGGTTTACCAGGCTTTTCTGCGTGATGCCTGGTATGACGTATATCACCTTACTTTGAATTATAATACACCAACCGTCACCAGGATTGCAGATAATGCCGATTCCCTGATTTCAGAAAGTCAACTGCTCATTACGGAACTGGAAGCTGAAGCCTTTAAAAAAGATAACGCTACGAACGATAAAAATACTGTTGACCTGAAAATAAACCAGATCAAAGATAATAATAAAGTCCTGGAAAGAATGGAAAAAGACATTATAAATGGCTTTGCCAGGGAGATTACTCCTATCCTGGCGGCAGAGCTGGAAGATTTTGCCAGCTCCCAGAATGAGATCCGCTATAGATATGTGGAGGCGATCACTGCTATGCTGGAAAATCTCTCAGATGAAAACAGCATGTATCAGAATACATTGCTTGATATCTTATTCCGTCAGACCATGCTGCTTGATCAGGAATACAATGAATTTCGGGAAAACATCACTCATGAGTAAAATCCATTCTTGTTTGTTACTGCTGATCTTTGCTATAATGTCCCTGGCTGCTCAGAATTTTGAAACTCAACTTAACCTGCAATATAAACAAAAACTTGATTATAAAAGAGAAGTTTATACCCGTACTCTGGAAACAATCAGAGATAATCCCAATTCCGGTGAACTTGATCAGCTTTATTTCAACCTGGCAGAACTCAGCACAGAGATTGACCAGACAGAACCCGACAAAACCGTTTCTTACTATCGGCAGATCCTCCGTTATAATCGCGACTTTATATATAAGGACATCGTGCTTTACAATATTGCCTACTATACCGAAAAATCCATTATCCTGAAAAAGGGCAAGCAGCGTCAGATATTTCAAACCAGCGGGGAAGCTTTACCTGATACTCTAAAATATTCGGAAAAGATGTTTAAGCCTGCTACAGACTTTTACAAACGTCTTCTGGAAGAACACCCCTTATCGGCTTATTATGATGAAACCGCCTGGCGATTAGCAGAACTATATTATAAGATAGGAATTGAAAGTAATAATAAAATCACCCTGCTCAGGGCGAGTGATAATTTTCGGCTCATCACTTCTAAAACAGAATCACCTTTTTATTATCAATGTCTTATAGGAGATGCCTGGACAGCCTTTGAACTGGCAAATTATTCCGACGCTTTCTCAAACAGCATCAACTTGCTCATCGGTTTAAATAATTCTTCAAATATAATAAATCGGAGAATTCTAACAGATGACGCCATATCCATAATCGCCGGGGTGCTTATAAATGATGGCAACATTAACTTTTCAGATGTAAATGTTGCGATTGCTCAAATCCAGTTGAAATTACGGGAGCTTCCGGGAGATTACTGGGAAAAGAGTATCGTTTTTACCATTGGAAAGCAATTTCTTTTAGAAGATAAGCCACTTAAGGCAATCAGTGTTTTGGAGGCATACCTTACTTATTATCCTGCTTCTGAAAATGCTCCCGAAATCGACGCTGCTATTATTGATATCTATAAAAAATATCCAGCCTTCTTTGGTGGAGAAGAGAATGTAACTGCCATCATTGAACAAAGATATGATCAGATGCTGACCAGTTATAATCCCGAATCACTCTGGTATTTACAAAATAAGGGGCTTGATATTTTCAAGTCTGTGGAAATTATTCGCTCTCTGATTGAATTTAAAGAGCCAGAAATTTATAATGAATTTATAAATACACCCGATCTGGTTCATTATTTAAAATACTATGAGCTGATAACCAGTTATTCCGGATTTCTGGACTTTCCTTCTCTGCCGGCAGTTCAAAAGGAAAAAGCTTACCGTCATAACCTGGTTTACCTGAGTCAGATGCTGGCGCAGACTACGGAAGCTCCGGCTGACTATGAATATGCCATTCGTGCCCTGGAAAATTTTAACTCAACCTATCCCGACAATCCTGACTATTATGATTTTGCTATGAATATTTTCTTCTGTTATGAAAAACTCTACTCAACCTCAGGTGACTATTTGCTGGAATCATCAGATTCATTGTATATTTCTGCTTCTTTGCAGTATGAAAATATTCTGCGTCAGGACCCACTTTGGGAAAACCGTCAAGATGAATTAGCACGCGTAATTTTCAAACGTGCGGAACATTACCTTTCCCGCGGAAATTTCGAAAGTGCACTGCTTGACTATCAGGCGATTACTACCCTTGAAACCGATAAAGAACTGATCACTGACAGTTGGAGACGCTCCGCTGAAATTGCTCTTCAAAAGAAAAATTTCACCAGAGCCGAAGCTGATTTCCGACAGGCAATGAGCACTGCTGCCGGATTTACCCAATCTCTTGTGTTTGATAATATTTTGGCTACAATTCAACAGAAAGCCGAATATTTACTTTCCACGAATAAACCAGATGCCGCTGCGGCAGAATATCTCAGGCTTTCAGCTGAACTGGAAGCAGTCTATCCCGATAAAAGTCTGCAGTTCTTTTCTCAGGCTATTGATGTATATGAAGAACTTGGGAATGATAAGAAAGTCAATGAGCTTCTCACTCTGAGCAGTCAGAAGCAGAATCTCGATCAAACCATTGCTCTTTATCTAAATACCTGGCAGGAAACAGATAGATTAAAGGACTGGAACCGCAGTATCGCGCTTCGCAACACCTTCATTAATCGTTACCCCGGCACCAGTGAAGCATTCCGCACAAAATTGCAGATAATTGATATTTACGAAAATCAGTTGCTTGAAAAGGAAACTGCTGCTCAGCTTTACCTTGATCTCTACAGAGAAGCAGACAAATATGACCTGGGAAGCCAAAGACCGGAAAATATCTATCTCAATGCTTTGAGAATTTACCAGAATCTGCAGGATGTTCCAAAATGTGCTGAACTCACAACCGATTTCACTCTGAAATATCCCGATTACTCATTGATTGATTTAAACCTTACATATAATGATTCTGATAATTACCGTACCCGCCTGCGCAAACTTCAGAAACTGAAAGATAACATTAATTCTCTTTTTCTTGCCGAAGAATATGAAGCTATGGCCAATGAAATCAAAAGCTTTCAGGAAATCTCCACAGCGCTTAATGCTGACTCACTGTTGATAGATCTGGCCAGAGATAATGCTCTTTATGACAATTTCCTGAAATTCGCTGATTTCTATAAAAGATTTAAAAATGCTCTGGATTCAGTAGAAAATCGCTTTCTTTTGCAAAATACCCGGGAACTATTGCCTGTTGATAAAGCTACCCGCTGGCAGGAAAATATGGTCGCCGGTGAAAACCGGATTGATTCATTGCTAATAAAATGTGACCGTTTACGTAATGATATTATTGCTTTACTACAGGAAGGTAAATCCTATCAACTGGATACTCCGGATTATACTCATGCCATCTGGGCGATAGCTGTTGCCTATGATCATGCCTACGAGATCACAGATCAGCAGATCCGGAATTTTGTTGTTATATCAGATCAGCTTAATCGTCCCGAACTCAAAGACAATAAATACCTGCAAAGTGAATTGAAAAGAAAAGTGATTGCCGAGGGAAATGACTATTCTTTCCAGTTCAAGCTTGCTGCTGCCACTTTTTATCAGAACCTGCTCTATAATTATTCCGACAACATTGACTATTCCGATCTCTGGACCCGTAAAGCTCTCACTCGGCTGAAAGAATGGGGTATAAGAGATATTGCCGGAGAAATTGTTGCTCTTGATGATAAAACTCTGCTGGCAGAAGAATCATATGCTGATGAAGAAATTGAAAAGCAATACAATAATATTTATTCTGACTATCAGGCGAAAAGATATGCTCTTGCACAGGAACAATTTATGAGCTTTATCAACTCATATCCCGGACACTCGCTTTCTTATGAAGCTCTCTATTATGCCGGGGAAAGCTATTTCAATATGGGACAGCTTTCTAAGGCGCGTGATATTTTTGAACAGGTTCTTGATTTTGACAGAGATAAAACACCGGATGCGTTATTGAGGCTGGGACATTACTATAATTCTGTTGGCAACCGCAGAGAGGCCTTTACTTACTGGAACAGGCTTATTAATGAATATCCCGACCATTATCTGACTCAGATTGTTAAGCTCACGCTCTCCCAGATTGAGGAACAAGGGAAAATTGCAGAACAGATTTCTTCCCGTGATGTTTCGGAAGAACGCAGTATAGAATTGAAGTACCGTAAAAATGTGCAATATTACCAGAAAGGAAAATTTAAAGCTGCCTGGAAAGGCTTCGCTAAGTTCTGCCGCCTTTATCCTGAACACGAACTTGCTTATAACAGCAGGTTCATGCAGGCAGAAGCCCTGTATAAAGAGGAAAAATTCTCCGATGCAGCCTTAATATATGAGCAGGTGATAGCTTTGGAAGGAAATAAAACTGCTCTCGCCTGCTATCATGCCGGGCTTTGTGCCGAAAAATCCGGTAATACGGGTAAAAGAGATACTTACTGGCTGAAACTGATAACTGAATTCCCTGATCACTACCTGGTAAATCTTATTACTTCCGGTAACCAGGAACTCGCTCTGCAGGTTCCGGCACTTGCCACTTCTCCCCCCCGAACGGTTAAAGCGCTACCGGCTCAAATTCAGGCTCCTGTAGATAAAGCCCAATATCAATACAAAAAAGCGTTGATGAAATTCCGCTATCAGGATTATGCAAACGCTATTATCAGCCTGGAAACATTCATTAGTGAAAACCCGGAACACCGGCTTGCCTATAATGCCCGGTTCCTTGCAGCAGAGGCATACGAATATACTGGTGATAACAGCAAGGCATTGTCATACTTTAATGAGCTTTTACCACAATCTGGCGCCAGAAGAGCCGAAACGTTGATACATATAGCCGAAAATAATCTGGCTATGGGTAATTATCAGGAAGCTAAAGAGGTTCTTAACTCTATTATTATATCTTATGCAGGTACTTTCTCTGCTGCCCAGGCTCGTAATATGCTTCAGCAGATACCTTCCGAGGTGATTGATGAAAACTAGGTTTGTAAAATTTTTACTGTTGCTGATTCTGTCCTTATTCTGGCTCTCCGCAGCAGCTCAGAACCAGTCCCCGGCAATCCCAAACACGAATCCTGAACCCCTCTCGGCAGCAGCAGCCGGGCAGACTGCGAAACTGATAAGACCACAACATCACGTTCTGATGCCCCGTCGTCAAACAAGGTTACAGTTTAACCGCTTTCAGGAAAAAATTGATCTCGATGATAAACTGAAAAAATCAAATAAACTTCTCTATTAGATATGAATATGAAAAAAATAATCTTTCTTATACTCATTAGCTATATTCTGCAGCTCTCAGCAGGACTTGCCGATTATGAACAGGAATTCGGCTTCCCTCTGGATAAGCCGCGGTATAGTAAATATTATTATTTGCGTGAACTGCTCTCCATTGCCCATGACCCCCAGATTATGACTTATAAGGCAGATGAATCCTTAAATTTGCGTCAGAACCTGATTGATGAGCTGACTGTCACCACAGAGCTTGATAAAATAGAACTCTCTGATTCCACCCTGGTTCTTGATGTGGGTGCGCTCAATGATCTTGATCTTTTCTCCTCTCTCAACTTAAATAACAAACTTAGCGAGTACGAAAAAATCAATATTTCGGCATCTGATTATCAGCTAACCTCAACCGAGCCTGCTGATTATAATCTCTATACCCGCATGGAGATTCCGGAACTGCTGCCTCAAAAAACCAGCACCGTTGAACTCCTGCCGGTTACTGACCAGTCCAGACAGGCTTTGCAGGAAATTATCCCTATAATAAATCAGCTTAGCTATCAGATAGATAATATCTTTCTCAGGGAAAATAACATCCTTCCCCAAAGCGGTTCACTCGATTTTATCATCACGATTGGACCTCAAGGGGTAGAAAATGTGGATTATCGCTTTGCTGCCAATTCCAGATTTTCGCAAGGATTTCTCAACAAGGCTCTGGATGCCATTAAACGTTGGCAGATAAAATCTCCTGCCAGGACACAATATACTCTCACTCGTCAGTATCTCAGCCGCCCCTGATGTTCTATTATGACGTTGTTCTTCCTTTAGCGCTTAAAAATACTCTCACTTATTCTTCGGCAACAAAACTCGCAACCGGGATCAGGGTCATGGTAACCTTGCGAAACGCCCATTATACCGGTATCGTCTGGTGCCAGGCAGCAACTGTTGATCCGGCCATCAAATACCTTCCCATACTTGACATCATAGATAAAAATCCGATACTTCCAGCTACTATTTTGCAGCTTGCCGAATGGGTTCATAAATATTATCATGTTCCCCTCGGTCAGTCACTATTTGCCATGCTGCCGCATGCTCTTGATGTAAATATCCAGGTGGAAGTGCGTAAAAAGGAAAATGCTCCTCCCGTGGAAGATCCCGAACAGTCCCGTCTTCTGACTCTGCTGGATTGTGAAATCTGGATGCCCGTGCTTTCTTTGAAAGATAAATTACCTGCTCCCGGCTTTTATGCCCTGCTGGAAACAATGGAATGCTCCGGTTTCCTCGAGATCAAGCGCACTTTTGACAGCAAGATAAAGAAGAAAACCCTTAATTTCGTGATCAAGCTTCCGGGGCAGAACCTTCCCGATCTTACCGAAAAACAGATAGCTCTTTACGAATTCATCTCGGAACATGGCTCCGAAGTTGCCCTGGCGGAAATTGCTAAAACCTTCTCTTACGCTCTCGTTAAAGCTCTGCGCCAGAAGAGTCTTATCACTATCCAATCCCGTGAAATTACACCTGATGATAACCTCTTTCCAACTGAAAGAATTCTGCCGAATATCACACCAAACGCTGAACAGATAGTGGCTGTTAATACTATTAACTCCGCGCTCGATAATGAAAAATTCCAGACCCTGCTGCTTTACGGCATCACGGGCAGCGGTAAAACTGAAGTTTATATCCGATCTATTCATAACTGCCTGGCTCGCGGAAAATCCGCTTTGATGCTGGTACCGGAAATTTCTCTTACCCCTCAGATGGTGGAAAGATTTTATAATGCTTTCGGAGAAGATATCGCCATTCTGCACAGCAGGCTGAATGACCGCCAGCGCTGGCAGCAGTGGCTGAGTATCAGGGAAAACCGTTCCCGCATAGTTATTGGTGCCCGCAGTGCCGTTTTTGCGCCCCTGGCAAATATCGGCATTATTATCGTCGATGAAGAACACGAAAACAGCTATAAACAGGAAAATACTCCCCGTTATAATGCCCGAGACCTGGCAGTCGTGCGAGCCAGAAATGAAAACGCGGTCATCGTTCTCGGCAGCGCAACCCCTTCTCTGGAAAGCTGGTATAATGCTCAATCCGGGAAATATAAGCTTCTGCAATTAAACCAGCGTCCCGGTAATTTTCAGCTTCCGGATGTGGAGATAGTGGATATGTGCCAGGAAAAAGACAGGGAAGGTCTTTTTTCGGAAAAACTCATTAAACTTATGGATGACCGGCTTGCCAGGAAACAGCAGATCATTCTTTTTCAAAACCGCCGCGGTCACTCCTCCTTTATTCAATGTATCTCCTGTGGCGCGCTCTTCAAATGCCGGAATTGTGATATCAGCTTCAATTATCACTCTCATTCCGAAAATCTGCTCTGTCATTACTGCGGTATTTCGCAACCGGTTCCCCGAAAATGCCCGGACTGCGGGAGTTTTTTTTTCCGCTACGGGTCTCCCGGCACACAGCAGATTGAAGAACAACTGAAAATACTCTTTCCCTCGGCGCGGATACTGCGGATGGATTCCGATTCCACTTCCCGTGCCGATAGTTACAATATTATGTTTGACCGTATGAAAGATGGCAGCATTGATATTCTCCTGGGCACGCAGATGATCACGAAGGGACTTGATTTTCCTAATGTTACCCTTGTTGGTGTAATTTCAGCAGATGTCGGGTTGAATTTTCCCGATTTCCGTGCCGGGGAATCAACCTTTCAATTACTTACCCAGGTCGCCGGACGCTCCGGCAGAGGTGATATTCACGGTCACGTTGTCATTCAGTCATATAACCCTTCTCATTATGCCATCACTTATGCTACACGTCAGGATTTTCCCGCTTTTGCCGAAATTGAACTGAAAAACCGTGAAGAACTGCATTATGCTCCTTTTTACCGTCTGGCAAGACTTATCTTCACTGCTGATGATGAAAAACTGCTCATTAAAACTCTCAAGGAAAAAGAAAACCTGTTTAATTATTTACAGAACGCCTTTAAGAAAAAGGAATTTTTCCTGATTGGACCCGCCCCCGCACCTCTTACCCGCATCAATAAAAAATTCCGCTACCACCTTTTCCTGAAAGCCGAAAAACCTCTCTTTATCCAAAAAGCCGTACAATATCTCTCGCAGAACCTGAAACTACCCGCCGGCATTCAACTCACTATTGATATAGATCCCGTAAACATGCTCTAAGTCGGTTCAGGAGAGAGAAGTGAGAAGTGAGACGTGAGAAGTGAGACGAAAATGTGAAGAGGGGCCTTCACTGCGTTCAGGAGTGAAACGTGAAACGTGAGAAGTGAGACGAAAATGTGAAGAGGGGCCTTCACTGCGTTCAGGAGTGAAACGTGAAACGTGAGAAGTGAGACGAAAATGTGAAGATGAGAAGATGTGAAGATGGGACAAAAGTAATGTAAAATTGAAAATGTAAAATGTAAAATTAATTCAATTGTCCATCATCCATAGTCCATTATCCATTAATTACGTCCTTTTAATCCGCGGGTTAAAAATTTCTTATTCAATTTTTTTAATTACAAAGTACTACTATTATCCTTCAAATCCCATTATCTCGTCCGAATCCCGTTTTTTACTTCAATAGTACAACTTTCTTTATCTGAGTATCACCTGCTGTCTGCATACGAACGAGATAAACACCACCGCTAACCTGCCTGCCATTATCATCCAATCCTTTCCAGATAACCGAATGGTCACCTGCTGATATTAAACCGTTAATCAATGTAATCACCTTTTGACCTCTGATATTATAAATACTCAATTCTGTTTTCTCAGTGCTTTCCTTGGTGAAAAAAGAAATCGTGGTTTCGGGATTAAAGGGGTTGGGATAAATTGACTTGATACATGTCACTTCTGGAGTATTTTCGGGGAATTGATATTCGATAGTTTCAATATTACCATTACATTCCATCTCAAAGGTCAGGGAGCATTCATCTCCAGATCTTTCATAAGGTAAACGGATTATTTTACCGGAAACTGCCTGTGCCGAAGCCAGTGCCAGCCTGTTCCCGTTTACGCTGAAAAGACAGTTCTGCGGAATTACATCTGCTTCACCCAGAATAAGATTTTCTGTTTCTGTGACCCGGTAACTGAGACTGAATAACTCATTTTCCGAAGAAATAAAGATAAATTCGTCATCACTGCTGAAGCTGACCATATCTTCACCGGATTTTATCCTGCTGCGCACAGGGAGCAAATCAATGATACCGACCACAAATTGCAGGATCAGAGTCGCATCATAAGCCGTTATCATCCCGTCAAGGTCAACATCTGCACGTATTATGCGCCATTCCTCCCAGGGAAGCGGATCCTCAGGAATTGGGTCAAGCCCCACCACATACATCAATATCAGAGAAGCGTCATAACTTTCAGATACAAAATTATCATCTATATCACCATAAGAATTATAAAATTCGTAAGCACCGATATCAATGCCATTACCCATAATACGGGGATTACCTGCCAGGTCAAATTCCGGCAGCTCTATCCCTTCCGGCAGGTCCAGCGTCCCGGCATTGATCAATGGCGAATTATTTAAAGGTAAATAATCGTCATCAACCAGCGGATCACAATCCAGGTTACCATCCAGCCAGTTTAAAGAGGCAGGCAGATAGCTATCAATCATAATCCCGGATTGCCCTCCCTGGATCAATGAATGAGAAACATTGACCGTACTGCCAATATCATCTCCCGCTTCAGTATAGATTATAAATTCATATCCCTCATTTCCATACATTACACTGTTATAAATATTGAAATCCGCTCCCCATAATGCACCTACGCATCCTGGTGGTCCACCTGAAGCATCACTATCGTTGTTCATTATGGTGCAATTGACCAGGTTGGTTGTTGTATATCCACTGCCATTGCTATTATATAAAAAAATTCTGTCTTGACTGGGACATGTATTATCAGCTATCAGGGTATTGATAACGTCCAAACGTGATCTTTCACCTTCTGTATCATAATTATTATGAGCAAAACCTGTACCTGCTCCACTGATCACACAGTTTTTGATTATACTGTGATTACCCGGCTGACTGAAATAATTTAATAATGACCCATATCCTCCGTCAATAATAAAGTTGTTCATTTCAAATTCCACACTCTCTTGTATTAAATAAACTTCATAATGATTAACATCAATATGTTTGAGATTTTCCAGAATAACCTTATGAGGTTCAATATATTGCTGGTTAAAATATATGTCATTGTCCGGGGGGTGTGCTCCATTGATAAAAGTAATATTTTTTATAGTGTACTCAAAACCGCTGTAATGATCAAGGATAAAAGGATGATCTTCACCATCCCAGATCACGGTATCCATATCTTCACCAATAATGCTCACATAAGCTTTCATATTCAAAGGAAACAATTGGTTATTCAGTTCATGGCTATAAATTCCAGGTGCCAGATGTACTGCATGGGGATCATCCGGATTGGATACTACCCTGGTTATTGCTCCGTAAATTGTCTGCATCGGTTCACCTGGGCTGATGCCGCTGTTACTGTCATCTCCATCAGGTGAAACGAAGAGATCTCCATCATAAAATTCATAATAGGCTGTATTAACGTTCAAATCAAGATATTCCCAGTTTAAATTATTCCCTAAACCTCCATTTGCAATAAAAAATCTGTCTGGTTCAAGGCAGCTAAAAGTATCAAGATAAACTACAAAATATTCAGGATTTTCCAGATCATTACCTCTTCCAAGATCACAAAATTCAGGACCATAATTTTCATAAATATTGCAAAGATTTTCCTGATCAAATTCTCCTAAAGAAGTTCTGGATATTATTATGCCCCCACATTGATCTTCGGCTATGTTATATTTAATTGTTGTCCCTGACAAAAAAATTTCTGCTTCATTAGACGCTAAAATACCACCACCTGCTTCAATAGCATGATTATTTTTTATTATACAGTTTTTCACTTCAAGATAAGATCCGGCTAATCTGATCCCTCCTCCTGTTCCGAAATAGCCATGCTGAATTGTAAATCCTATTATTTTAGTTCCTTCATCTTCATTACTTTCCACGGTTACAACTCGACCCTCATTATTTCCGTCAATAATTGTAGAATGTATATATTCATCTTCACCAGTGGTCATATTCAGACTACCAATTACCAGGTCTTTTCCCATATAATCTATATTTTCGAAATATGTGCCCGGATATACCAGAATTGTATCGTCACTCGCACTTGCATTTATCGCAACCTGGATCGCGGAAAAATCTCCAGTATTATCCTGAGCAACAGTAACTAAAGTACAATAAGCAAAACTGACCTTTAAAAAGAAAAAAATAATAAGTAATTTTCTCATCATGTCTCCATTATATTCGGCAGACGTTCATTCCTGAACGCCTGCCATATTATGAGTCCCAAGTTCCTAGTACCTAGTCCCGTTTTACTTTAGTAGAACTATCTTCTTCATCTGAATACCACTTGCTGACTGCATCCTCACGAAATAAACGCCACCGCTTACAAGCTGTCCCTGATCATTATATCCGTTCCAGACTTTTTCAATTCTGTCACCCAGTTCACAATAATGATTGTTTAGCAACGTTTTTACTTTCTGTCCTTTGGCATTATAGATGTCAAGGTCAATATTGCCGAATTCTGTAGTCTGGAAAGATATCATAACAGACGGATTAAAGGGATTAGGATACGTTCTCATTTCCACATCCAATTCCGGAACCTGGTCACTCAAAGGTTCTCCAAATTCGATAAAGGCATAATCTCCCAGGTTACCAGTGATCAGTTTATCAGTATGCTGAATATTATATTCTTTCTGGATACTGTAATCCATTACCTGCAACTGTGATCTGCCGTAGTAAGCAACGAATTCCAACTCATATCCGGGATCTTCTTCCAGAACGTAAGCCCTTAACTGGAACAAACTGTCGTTATCCACAACTTCTGCTCCCTTACAGACGTTATCCACATAAACGGCTACTTCAAGAGGTGCATTACCATTAAAATCCATGAATACCGGCAGGTATTCAATTTTTTCATTGTAACTGAACTGAGTGGGAACAGGTCTTTCATAAGGTTCTACATCTGTTCGGGCAGGTCTCTGCCATTGAAAATCAAATGGTCTGACCTGACCGTCGTTAGTTAGTACTACCAGGTCTCCATATTTCAATAGACATGGTGATGGCCATGTCCAGACGTCATTACTCTTTACTGCTGTCCAGGTTTTAGTTGTGACATACTTTAGATTTCTTAATGTATCGTCATCAATAGCATCATATCCATTCTGAACATCTTCCAGAAAATAACAGAACCAGTTATTTAAATATGTAACATCAAAAGTAATATCTGTACTACTGGCAATAACATCTCCGAATACCCTTAAGTTAGTTACAGTTCCACTATCCCAGACCTTGAACTTAAATCCGCGGGTGCTGTTGATCAAGTCATCACACGGATCTTCAGACCAAATATAATACTCATAGTATCCATCCCAGTCACCATAAAATTTTCTATTTGGACTGTCGTGAAACCATAAATCAATATCAGTAGGGGGATAAACTGGATCCGGATACGTAAAATATTCCAGCATATCAGTAGCTTCCACAAAATCACCTTCATTTTCTGACTCACCGAAATCCAGTCTTGGAAAGCCCACCCAGTTGTAGCTCTCATTACCTGTCTGGCTTAAGGCAAAAGAAACATTATCATGTTCTCTTGCTACAAGTGCCCCCATATCACTTATTGTTCCGTCAACATCCAAACTAAACGTAGGGTCTCCTGCGTCCATACATGGACTATTCCAGGCAAGATCATACTCATCAGATCCGGCATCCTCAAATTCCGGATCATCGGTGATATTGTGAAGATCACCTGCTCCCACATCATTCAGTGTTATGTTGCAGCAGTTGTAATCAATATCAAATTCAGCAGGAATATCGTCATCATCCTCTATGAAATAGTCAAATCCATAGAAAATATTGTTTGTTATATCAGTGTCGGGAAATTCATTGGTTGCTATACCAAATACCGCAACATCATAAGTATTTCCTGGATCAGGTATAAATGTATTATTATAAACTGATACGGCAACATCATCATCACCATCGGTGCATAAATACATTGCATATCCACACTCAGTGGCAGATACATCCTGAATATCATAAACCAGATTATTACTGATCTCAAGTTGTACATCATAATCAACACAATTAATTGAACAGAATCTGCGACAATCACTTGATATATTACCCTCAATCAGACTATAAAATGGGTAGTACGAGCTTCCATTTATATTGCCAGTAACAGGATAATCTGGTCCTCCGGTGAATTGATTATCAATAAGAGTGAGTTCTTTAATAGTTCCAAAACTAATTGCATTTCCGCCCCCAGGTACATTTTCAAAAATACAATCTGTTATTGATACCTCAAAGGCATTTGTTATATGGATCATATCAGCATTCATGCTTGCTCCATAATTAGTAAACGTACATTCTGAGAAATTTAATGATGTATGCCTATCATCACCAAGACAGTAGATTAATTTACCATTATTTGCATGGTCCAAAGTAAGGTTCTCGAGAGTAATAGTATATAGAGGATTATCATCGTTATCTATATAAAAAACTGATACAGCATTTGTATCTCCTCTGAGAGTTACATCACCAATTCCTATTATATGGAGATCTGTGTAGGAACAGAAAAGATAATTCTGAATAGGCCATTCCCCAGTACTATAAGGATAAACATGTATTACATCTCCGGTTTCAAAAACATTAATAGCATCCTGAATATTATCAAATGCATCTTCTCCCCAGTCATGCCCTCCACAATTTTCTTCTTCATACTCATCATCAACATAAATTGTAGTTGCCATCATCATCACGGGTATTAGTGCAAGGAACATTAAAACTATATATTTCTTCATTATTATTCTCCAATATATTTGTACGACTTGACATCAAGCCGGATCGGATTAACATGTCAATGTGTTGTATGGCTGCTTTGCTGGCAATTGTCGGCAAAGCGCCTTTTATGGTAAACGGGCATTCGTTTTTCAGCCTGCTTCAACTTAATGAAGCAGTCACCTCAGCCGAATTTGGATTTGTATCCATAGCAAAACAGTTTTTTTCGATCAAAGTTATTTACTGTTAATGAGCTATATATATATAAGCACTTACGCAGCTCCTCTTGATTGAATTATCCATCATCCATTGTCCATTTTCCATTATAAAAGTCTTTCATTATGTAGTTCCTCCTGCGTTGAACTATACAAATAACAGAATAAACTCTAATTCATAAGTAAGCGATTCAACCAAAAAATAAAATAAAATAACGCTCATAATTCTGTCAATAAAAAATGGTGAACGGTGAATAGTGAGAATACAAATCAGGGCAGGGATGCCCTGTGAACGAAAGTTTCCAAACCATCCCTGGTCAACTGTAGGGGCGAATCATCATTCGCCCAATTAATTTTCCCCCCTATTGCGGCTGTCATCGCATGCATTAACATGCTCAATGCACTTCATATCGAATACCGAAGATGCGAAGATGTGAGGATGAGAAATGAACCTTCTCTACGTTCAGGAGTGAAACGTGAGAAGTGAATCGTGAGACGAAAATGTGAAGATGTGAAGATGTGACAAAAGTAATGTAAAATTGAAAATGTAAAATGTAAAATTATAACTCAATTTAATAATAGAATATAGAATTTTATCCGTGTAATCATCTTAATCCGCGGTTTAAAAATTTCTTATTCAATTTTTTAATTACAAAGTACTACTTTCCGCTGTGCCTTATACTCCCCCTCTGCTTTCATCCGCAAAAAATATACACCCGAACTCACTATGTGACCTTTATTATCTGTCATATCCCAATACGCTGTATTAATTTTCAATTTTCCATTATCAATTTTCAATTCGCGTAAGCGCTGCCCCTTCACATTAAAAATCTCAAAACTAACCTCTCCAGTAACATCTTCTCCCCGCCATTCGATCCTCGCTTTCCCATCCCGCATTTTACCAGGAATTATCGGATTCGGAAACACCATTATATCCATCGATTTCTGCATTATTTCATCATAATCGTTTGGCGTTCCCCAGCCATTCCATTCGTATGCGCCAATATCAATGTTTGTTCCCACTATACGCGGATTACCCATAAAATCATAATCCGGTAATTCAATTTCATCAGGCAGTTCTAATGTTCCGGCACCAATGCAGGGGGAATTATATGCTAAATAATAGGGATATTCTCCTTCATAATCATAAAAGGGAAGATGCGTAAGTACTTCTCCATATACCATTCCGGGAAGTCCTGCTCCAAGCACATCATCAATACCTCCCTCGATCAGACAGTGATCAAGAATAAATTCCTGAGATGGATCACCACCTAAGCATCTTTCAATTGCATTATACGGATAACCTGATATTATTGTATTAAACATATTGATATTCATAGAAAATTGGAAATCTAAAATAGTTCCATTATCCTGAGCCAAAGTATTGTCTGAAAAAGTACTGTTAATTATATTTATCTGACTAGGTCCATAAAATTTCATCCCTTGGCAATAAGTTGCTCCCGGAGTTGAATTGGGATAGTCAAAATGATTTCTTGTAAATTCCAAATCAATTATATTCAGCTGATTATTTGCATTCTCATTACCAAAATAAACCAGTCCAAAGAAATTGTCATTATTTCTCATAATAGTATTAGTGATGTTTATGGTGTGGGAACCTCCATTAGGATATCCATATAACTTAAGTCCACAAATTCTCGACTCATTATCTTCAAAAATCACATTACTCAAATCTAACCCTCTTGTACTCCTAACTAAGTAGTAATTGTAAAATCCTGGGTCAGAGCCATCACCACAAAAGGCAAATCTTACATCATCAATTAAGAGATATTCAAGATTTTCATTTGCACTTGAAAAATAACAACTGTATTGATCAGAATAAGGTTCCACTTCACGTGGACTAAAAAAATTTTCAAAACTCAGATTTCTTATAGCATATCCATTTCGACTTATCTTATCATAAAGTATATTATAATAATCTTCTCCATCAATAATGGTATCATACATTCCAGCTCCTTCCAGTGAAACGAAGGATTTCATGTGTAACGGTAATATTTGCCCGTTATCCGAAGGGCTGTATAATCCGGGAGCCAGATGAACAGTAAGGGGATTATTCTCATCTGCCTGTATCCTGATCAGGGCTTCCGTGATTGACTGCATAGGTACATCAGGACTTATCCCACTATTAGAGTTATTTCCAAGAGGATCAACGTAAATGTCATACTCAGCTGCATCCACATATCCATTCAAAATATCATATTCCATGTCAAAAATTTCAAACGACGTAGCATTATTGAATCCCATCAGATAATATTGATCCGGTTCTAATACGGTAAAGGTATCGACAATAACAGTATAATCCCTTGCACCCCCACTATTGCAAACATCATTAGCATAATGACCGTAATTGTTATATATATTGCATCGGGTTTCCTCACTAAAAACAACCTGCATATTTATCGTAGATAATCCCCCACTGTATAAATATGAACTTCGATTATAATTAATTGTCGTCCCTTCCAGATACAGGCTGCCTGTTGAAGCCAGAATCCCCCCTCCCCCTGAAGCTCGATTGTGGGTTATCAGGCAATTTATAACGCTTAAATGTGAGGATTCAAGCATTAGTATTCCTCCTCCCATCCGAAAGGCGGGATGTATAAGGTCACCAGCTCCATTGGTTAATGTAAATCCCTGCAAAGTAGTCATTGCCCCTTCTTCCGATTCTAATCGTACACAACTACCATTATCGCTTCCATCTATGATTGTTTCTCGGATGTAATGCTCCTCACCAGTAGTCAGATTTAAACTGCCAACGGTGATTGTCTTACCATTATAATTGATATGTTCATAATACCTGCCCGGATAAACAAGCACAATATCACCATCAGAACTGGCATTGATACCTGCCTGGATTGTGATATAATCCCCCGTTCCATCAATATTCACTTCAATAGTGATCCCCTTCAGCAAACTCATAAATATCAGTACAAAAAGTAAGATGACAACTTTTTTCATATTAACCTCTCGAAGATCCTCCAAAGTTTACCAGCCCTTGGGATGGCTTCACGCGAAGGAGGACAGTATTTTATAGAATCCTGACGCCCCTTGCGGGACGCCAGGATAGTCGAGTCTCGAGTTATGAGTTTCGAATCACGTTATTTCATTAAAACTACTTTGTCGCTAACTACTTCATCACCAACCTGCAGCCTGATGAAATACACTCCACTGCTTACTGAATGATTATTATCATCATTTCCATTCCAAACCAGCGAATAATCTGCTGGACGGAACAGTTCGTTAACCATAGTCTTCACTTTTTGACCCTTACTGTTATAGATTTCCAGTTTGACTGCTTGAGTTTCGTCGATATTGAATGAGACTGTCAATTCCGGATTAAATGGATTTGGATAATTTTCCATTTTCAATTTTCCATTTTCATTTACTATCTCATCTTCATTATCAGGCATACCCCAGCCATCCCATTCATAAGCCCCCATATCAATGCTATTGCCAACTATACGCGGATTACCCATAAAATCATAATCCGGTAATTCAATTTCATCAGGCAGGTCTAATGTTCCCGCTCCAATGCAGGGGGAATTATATGCTAAATAATAGGGATATTCTCCTTCATAATCATAAAAGGGAAGATGCGTAAGTACTTCTCCATATACCATTCCGGGAAGTCCTGCTCCAAGCATATCATCAATACCTCCCTCGATCAGACAGTGATCAAGAATAAATTCCTGAGATGGATCACCACCTAAGCTTCTTTCAATTGCATAATACGGATAACCAGATATTATTGTATTAAACATATTGATATTCATAGAAAATTGGAAATCTAAAATAGTTCCATTATCCTGAGCCAGGGTATTATCTGAAAAAGTACTGTTAATTATATTTATCTGGCTAGGTCCATAAAATTTCATTCCCTGGCAATAAGTTGCTCCAGGTGTCGCATTAGGATAGTCGAAATGATTTCCGGTAAATTCCAGATCAATGATATTTAACCGATTATTTTCATTTTCATTTCCAAAATAAACCAAACCACTGAAATTGTCATTATTTCTTATTATGGTATTTGTTATGTTTGTTGTTTGTGGATCACCATAAGGGCTTCCATATAATTTAAATCCGCATATTCTCGATTCATTATTTTCGAAAATCACATTATTTATGTTTATCCCTCTATCACTACAGATCAAATAGTAGTTATCAAATCCCGGATCAAATCCATCACCGCAATAGGCAAATCTCACATTCTCGATTAAAAAGTATTCCAGATTTTCATTAATTCTCGAAAAACAGCAACTGTATTGTTTAGAATAGGGTTCCACTTCAACGGGACTGTATGAATTTTCAAAACTTAAATTACTAACTGTATAGCCATATTGGCTGATTAGATCAAAGAGCATATTATAGTAATCTTCTCCATCAATAATTGTCTCATACATCCCTGCTCCTTCCAGGGAAACGAATGATTTCATGTGTAAAGGTAATATTTGTTCGTTATCCCAGGAGCTGTATAATCCCGGAGCCAGATGAATTGTGTGGGGATTATTCTCATCTGCCTGTACCCTGATCAGGGCTTCCGTGATTGACTGCATTGGTTCATCAGGGCTTATTCCGCTATTAGTGTTATCTCCATGAGGAGCTACGTAAAGGTCACATTCCATTTCTTCAACATATCCATTTAAAATATCATATTCCATTTCAAAAATTTCAAACGATGTATCATTATTGAATCCCATCAGATAATATTGATCAGGTTCTAATACTGTAAATGTATCAACTATAACAGTATAATTCCCTGCACCCCCACTATTACAGACATCATTTGCATAATGACCATAATTATTATATATGTTACATCGGTTGGTCTCACTAAATATAACATCTTGCATATGACTTGTACATAATCCTCCACTGTAAAAACGTGAACTCCTGTTATAACTGATAGTAGTCCCTTCCAGATATATGCTGCTAAGGGATGTAAATATCCCGCCACCACCTGAAGCCCGGTTCCTAGTTATCAGGCAGTTTATTACTCGTAAATTTGAGGAATTCCTCAATAATATTCCTCCTCCTTTCCTCATGCTTGGAAGAGTAAGATCACCAGCGCCATTAGTCAAAGTCAAACCATGCAAAGTTGTTAACTCCCCCTCTTCTGAATCTACGCGTACGCAACTACCGTTATCACTGCCATCAATAACTGTTTCATCAATATAATGTTCATCTCCAGTAGTAAGATTCAAACTGGCCACCGTGATTGTCTTGCCATTATAATTTATGTGCTCAAAATATCTCCCAGGATATACCAGCACAACATCTCCATCAGAACTTGCATCAATACCTTCCTGGATTGTCAGATAATCTCCAGTTCCATCAATATTCACTTCAATAGTGATCCCCTTCAGCAAACTCATAAATATCAGTACAAAAAGTAAGATGACAACTTTTTTCATATCAACCTCTCGAAGATCCTCCAAAGTTTACCAGCCCTTGGGATGGCTTCACGCGAAGGAGGCAGTATTTTATAGAATCCTGACGCCCCTTGCGGGACGCTAGGATAGTCGAGTTTCGAGTTTCGAATCACGTTATTTCATCAATATTACTTTGTCGCTAACCACTTCATCACCCACCTGCAGCTTAATGAAATACACTCCACTGCTAACGGAGCGATTATTATCATCGGTTCCATTCCAAACAAGCGAATAATCTGCTGGACGGAACAGTTCATTGACCATAGTCTTCACTTTTTGCCCCTTACTGTTATAGATTTCCAGTTTGACTGCTTGAGTTTCGTCTATATTGAATGAGATTGTCAATTCAGGATTGAAAGGATTTGGATAGCAATGAAGCGCAACTGGTGGTTCCAGTACTTCAAAATCAAGATCCCTGAACGAAACAAAATAAATATCTCCAGGTCTGCCAGTTTCCAGATTACTATTACTTTCCACTCCGAATGCTGTTTCAATATCATAATTCCTGATCCTGTCGCCAATCTGACGGTTATCATAATAGAATTCGAATTCTACCTGTAAACCGGGATCACATTCCAAAATATATGCACATATTTGCGTTACCTGACCATCAACTACTTCCGCTCCCCGGCATATATCATCCACGTAAACTGCTACTTCCAAGGGAAGCTCATTCTCACCAAAATCAACGTAAATGGGCTGATAATCGATCTCTTCCAGGTAAGCATAATGCTCTGGTTCCGGTCTGATAACCGGTTCCGAACGACTGGGAGTTTCCCAGTCAAAAGTGTGACCTGCGGTTGCACTTACTATTATGCAGTCTCCGTAATTTATGGTATAAGTATCAGTAAGCCAGTTTCCATGACCATCTCTTGCCCATGTCCAACTCTGCCCTTGAACCCAATTAAGATCATCAAGAACTGCAGACGGAAAAGCATCGGAAGGCTGCTGGCTATCTTCCAGAAAATAACCTATCCAGTTCTCCCCGGTTGAGATAGTGATATCTTGTCCATCCAAACATTTCAAACCAGGACTAAAATGATTGCTGACAGATCCACCTTTCCGATAGACTTTATAACCTTTCGTACTATTGAATGTTGGTGGAGTTGGAGGAAACCAATCCCATTCTGGGTCATCATAATCTCCCAAAAGAATAGGATAATTTGGATCATCTTCTTCATAATACCAGCCACATTGGGTAGGCATCGGATTCCAATGATGTCTTAAAAGAGAGGAACTAACCTCATCTCCATTATTCGTACCATCAGCAACAGGTAACCGGGGATAACTCAGCCATTTCCAGAGTTTAACGGTTGGTCCTACTTCACCAACATAAGTAAATTTATCCTGATCAACATATTCATAACCCATATCTGCTCTGGAATCATCCGAATCATCATAATCTGAGTCAGGATCACCCATATCAATACAGGGGCTATAATCTTCTATGCTATAATCATCACTGGCAGCATTTACAAACTCAGGGTCATCGTCCAGATTACCTGTTCCTGCATAATCATTATAAATACAGCAGTACTCTACACTATTTTGGGATACTTGAATAGTTCCGCTTTCATTCCAGATGATTGAATTTGTCACTAACGTATGGGAGCAGGATTCGAAATATATTCCTGGATTATTGTCATCACATATATTATCAACAACAGTTAGTTTATTCAAAGTCAGTGGATCATTTTGTACACCATCTGAGTTTGATATAATAATGCCACTACCGTGGTCGTAGGAAGAATTTTCATAAACAAGAAGATTCTCGAACGAGAGAGTGCTATAATCAAGATATGCAGCATAAATGCCACCACCTTTACTGGTATCTGGATCATTACTTGTACTGACGTTACCATAAATATCAGAATTTTCAAATGATAATGTCATCAAATTTATAGATGTACCTGAGGCAAATACTCCTCCACCAAATTCCTCGCATGTGTTGGAGTAAATATCGCAATCTTGAATGACTAATTCATCTGAACCTGATCCATAAAAATAGATGCCACCGCCACAATCATCAGTGCTGTTATTATTGATTTTGCAATTAGTTATCGTTAAAATATAGTCATCATCACCTGCAAAAAATATACCACCACCATGTCTGTCACTTTCATTATACTGAATTATGCAATCATCAATTACTACATTCCTGTTCTTAATTGCGATCCCGGCACCATCACTTTGTTGGGATGTATAGCAATTCATTACTGTAAGAGATTTAATAGTACTTAATCCAGTAATTGCAGGATTTCCATCAGGAATTATGATTCCATCAGAAGATTCATCCCCATCAATGATAGTTGTGCTTACATTATCACCTATAAGATCAAAATAGTGATCATCAAAATCGACGGTTTCGGTATATGTAGCAGGCGCAACATGAACTATATCTCCATCATGCAGTACTGCCACAGCTTCTGCTATGGTTTTGAAGGGTGATTGCTGACTACCGTTTCCGGTTTGTCCAACCGTTCCGTCAACATACCATTGCGCAGAAAGAAATATTGGTAAAATCACCAACAAATATAAAAGTATTATTTTTTTCATGAAAATTCTCCATTGAGATGCGTCCGGCTTGACATAATACCGGACTTGATTAACGTAACATTGCTTACGTGGCTGCTTTGCTGGCGAAAGTCGGCAAAGTAGCTTTTATGGTAAATGGGCATTCATTTTTCAGCCTGCTTCAACTAAATGAAGCAGTCACCTCAGCCGAATTTGAATTTGTATCCAAAGCAAAACAGTCTTTTTCGATCAAAGTTATTTACTGTTAATGAGCTATATATATATATATATATAAGTACTTACGCAGCTCCTCTTGATTGAATTATCCATCATCCATTGTCCATTATAAAAGTCTTTCATTTTGTAGTTCCTCCTGCGTTGAACTATACAAATAACAGAATAAACTCTCATTCATAAGTAAGCAGTTCAACCAAAAACAAAAATAAAATAAAGCTCAAAATTCTGTCAATAAAAAATGGTGATACATTCACTGCGTTTTACCTTCACTGTGTTCAGGAGTGAGACGTGAGACGTGAGACGTGAGACGAAAATGTGAAGATGTGAAGATGGGACAAAAGTAATGCAAAATTGAAAATTATAATTCAATCATGAGAATAAATTATTATTTCACATATTAATGAACTATGAATAGATAATAATACAATATAACAAATGTTCTAATTAGTGGTGATAAATGGCAATATTAATTTGCTGCCTTTAAGAACCCATAGCATTCCCATAGCATCCTCTCCTTAAGGACAGAAAAAAGGCATAAACGGTTACCAAAAAGGATGATAAAGTAATAAAAACGGGAATTTTACAGGGAAAACCAAAAAAAAGTGCTACGTAAATTGAATTGATAGAAATGAGAATGAACGTATGAAGAAGTAAATCGTGAGTTGTGAGTTGTGAGTCGTGAATTGAAAAAAGAACCCATGTGAATCTGTGGTTGAAATTGACTTCACTTCGTTCAGCGAGATTGGTGATTCGTAACTCGCTTGCCACGCCATAGCATTAAACGAAGGTGGGTGATTCGAAATTGTAAGAGCCGAGTCGGTCTCGGCGGTCCGGAAATCCGGTTCACCATTCACTGTTCACTGAGTCGTGTTCATTCCCCATGCTGCGCACTGGTGAACGTCCACTTGGCGGGTTATCGACTTGAAAAAAATCGTGTGGCTGGAGTTTTTTAAAGAGTTTCTTAACCACGGACGGCACCAGTCTTCGTTTTACTACGCCTCGGCACGGACAGCACGGATGAATGTAAGAAGAAGAGTGATTGTCTATTGCTATTGGGTTTTAGTATTATTCGTGTGAATTCGTGTGGATTCGTGGTAGAAATACGGATTAAGATTTTTTACTACCACGAATAACACGAATCTTCACGAATAAGAGGGGATATTTTAGAAGTGGAGTAGTTATTTACCCTTTTTCTTTTTTCCGTGTGGTCAGTGTATTCGTGGTTTAAAAGAAATTGAAGATCATCAACCACGGACGGCACGGACAGCACGGATGAATGTAAGAAGAAGAGTGATTGTCTATTGCTATTGGGTTTTAGTATTATTCGTGTGAATTCGTGTGGATTCGGTGCGTCACGAGGTGGTGTGCATCCAGTTGGTGAAAGTCCAATCCGGTTAATTTTCTGTTCGACCGGAAGTGAAAAAGATGGCTACTTCCAGTAATGGATTGGTCAAAGCTCTTTGAATCAGTAAGTAAGCCGT
>JAIPGO010000024.1 GCA_021736135.1 Candidatus Cloacimonadota bacterium | reverse complement strand
TGATAAGTAACTTTATAACAGATACTTATAAGCGTACTAACTTGAACTGAAATTGCCAGAAAACAATAATTGTGCATTATTATTGATATTATTCAGCATAAGTTATTGAAAAGGAGTGCCTGAAAGTGAACAGTATCTTTTCAACAAAAAGGGAGGAAGGCCAGAAAACAATTGACAAATAAATTATGAGATCGAAATAAATTTAGATAAGGGAGATTATCTTGTCCCACTTTGTGCAGTAGGATTTCACCAATAGCACTAGGTTTCTGGCACAGAGAAAGTATATAGAAAGGAAAAGCCAGTTATGTAATTCAGATTGATACTTGATAAATCACTTGAAGAGTGAAATATTCGAGTGTAAACATGGAGGAAACAGAAAAATTAGCCATAGATCAAAAAATGATATTGTAAAAGGAGAGGAAAATGCTGTCAAAAGAAGAGAAGCTTAGTTTACGAGAATTGCCAAAAGTTAATGAGGAATTAGATCAAGCGACACAATTCTTAGAACAACTGACAAAGTCTAAAGAGACTATTTCTGAAGAACGTTACACACAACTAGAAAATAAGTATAACGCCAGTATATCTGAATTAAAAGCAAAGAAAGAAACACTCACCAATCAGTTTGAAATGAAGAAGGACGAATTGAAGATTGAGCAGACTGCCCTTCAAAACCAAAGACAAAAGGTGACAAATGATCTAAATGAGATTAATCAACTTAAAGAACAGGGCGCAATAAGTGATGAAGAATCCAAGCTGGAATTGAAGCAACAGAATTCCCTGATAAAAGAAATAGATAAAAAAGCGTCCCAAATCAATAAGGATATTGAGGCTATTAATTTCTACCAGAATGCAAAAGGGGACGTCAGTAACCCTGACAATAAATTAAAAAGTATAATTTCTTTCGGAGCAGATCAAATTAAAAATAAATCTCTTCCAAAATTGAACTGGAAACTTGTTACAATCATTGTACTGATAATATTTGTTTCACTTGCTCTAATTGTTAACAGAAATGTAGGGAAGAAAATATCAACTGAGTTAAAAAACGAGCTTGATAGTAAAATAAGTACTTTGAGAACCTCTTTTTCTCATGCAGATGTTGATTTCAATGTTACTTATTCAGACATTACGGTTAATCCGATAATATCAACATCAACAATTTCAGATTTAAAGTTTTCATATGTGGAGACAGGATACTATAGTTATGGCTGGAATAGGAGCAGCTACGAAGAGAAGTTTGAAATTAAGTGTTCCAGTCTGAAATTAAAATTAAAATTCAAAGATGTAAGCAAGCTCATGAAGGGAAATCCTGAGATAACAGCGACAAGAATTACATTTTCAGATTTGAGTGTGTTTTCTTCACCGGCTGATGACGAGGAAGAAGTAAAAGTGAATGTTGATAAATTCATAATAGCTTATAAGGGAGATCTGGACAAAAGGCTTTTCGAAGGAGATGGCAAAAACTTTTTCTCCTCAAATCAGATACTGGATATTGAAATAACAGGTGGTTCTCTTGAATTAGGTGATGAACTGAAAGATGATGATATTCTGATTTCATTATTGGGCTTAAATCATAACTCAGAAATAGTGGAGGAGTTATCTTTAAATGCTACACTAAATAACAAGCTGATCTCAATTGATGGAAAGGTGAAAACGTTTGGATATTCCATGAATTCCAATATAAATATCCAATTAGATCTGGATGATTTTGATAGATCAGAGTTCAGAGAGACAAAAATTACCTTTTATGATCTGTCAGATGAAATTGTAAACATTATCAAAGAGCTTGAATCAGAATCAGGAATGAATTACTTCAATGCTAAAAATAAAATTATTGTAGAGATTTCCGGAGATATGGACGATCCTGACATTGTTTGGGGCAAGGATAGTAAAAAGATGAGATCACAACAACGATCCAATTCCAATCGTCAGGCGTTGGTTGGTGATCTTCAGACTTTGGGTGCTCAGGTTATGCAATATTACCGCACACCAACAAGTCAAGGAGGAGCAGGAGCAACTATTGGAACCGGAGATGCAGCAAAAGTAGCAGCATTCATTGGCTGGAATGGAACTTCTGACATATCTGATACAGGAACATTCACCTTATCTGTTCCTTCAAGAAACGTAGTTCGCATCGTAGGTGTAGGAAAAGAGAAAGGAAATAATGGAACATCTAATACGCAAGCAACAATGACAGTAACCTGCAATGCCAGTTCTCCGCTTTCTACTACAATAAATAATTAATAATTTAATTTAAATCAGGGGGAACAGGTATCCTGTTCCCCCCTTAGAAAATAAATTGTTTCAGCAAAATTTCACTTATCAATTATCAATCCTTTGTTAAGCTGGATGCGAGGAAGAGCTGTTCCGGTGCATCGGGACTAATGCAGAATATTTAGAGAATATTATAAATGTTTTTGATACCTAACTTGAGCGATTGTCTTTCACTAATATCACTAATCACTTTGGCATCTTGAAATTATGAATGATTTTGAAATACCATTAAGGTATGCCTGCAATCTTTCACAACTCAATCTGCTCAAAGATATTAACAATCTTAACAAAATACAATCGCACAAGTTAGGTAATAGTTATATAGCTTGTCTGACTGTCCTGGTTCAAAAAGCTTACTGCCTTCAGAAATATCACTGCATACAAAGAAGTTGAATCTTAGAACTGATGAATCTTTCCTGCATCTTTACAAATGTACAATCTGATTAGATCAACAATTAACTTGACCGGATTGTAAGAAAACAATTGAGATACAGGTAAAATAGAATCCATTGATTATTAGTTCAGACTGATTTTCAATGACAGAAAATATTGGCATATAGATTTTGGAGGCATCATGAAGGGCTTTCGGAAAAACTTATTTTTACTGAAAATTGGAGGCATTTTTTGCCTGTATAAACTTCTGCTTTATTGTATTCTTATGCTTTGTATAACTTTCATCAGCGCTTGTGATATTAAGGAAAAATCACTCCGGCAATATGGAAGAGAAGGGGAGATAGATAAGCTGGCTAATTTCGTAAATAAATATAAATTGAATCAAAATAAGGATAAATTAATTAAATGTGCTCTTGAAGAAATTGTTACTTCTGACTCTGAAAATAGTGAAGTGTTTATCAGTGAATTGTTAAAAGATAAAATGCCTGAAATGAGAAGATACTGGATTTATAAGTGCCATAATAACGAGGGAAAAATAATTCATCCCTGGGAACAAGTTATTTCAGACTTCTATTTTGCCGAAACAGAAATACTAAAAAGTGAGATATCAATTTTACTTAATAATTATTCCATAGAAGAAAACGATGATATCTGTCAGGCATATCGGGATATGATTATAAAACATCAGAGTGAACTTAGTGTTTATCAAACAAAGATTAAACTGGCAGACTTTTATCAGTTACCAGTCAGTGAGAGCAGTATAAAGGCCATAGAAGAACTGAACCAGAAAATAGATGATTATTTTTTTATTATAGATGGAATGTCAGAAGTTGAAAATCGAAATTCCTATTTAGATGACGGTTTTAAAATATTACACTCAGAATTAGCAGAGCTTGAAGAATTAATTGAGAACAGTAAGTCAATAATTTATCTGGAAGCATATATTGTATTAGAAAGATCGTATATGGAATATGAGATTGCTTTACCCGAATATGACTTTTATTACGGACAACACCCATCCGACAGGCATGCCATTCTAAATACGGTAGATACGGAATTCTCCTCAAAAGGATTGTTTCACATGTATGTCATGAAGCTGTATCAAGAGCCTGTTCAGTTAAAAGAGGAATTTGGTGGTTTCACACAACAATGGAATGTATACTTAGAAATTCCGGGAAGCTATTTATCTAAAATAGAGGCTGCCAAAATTGAAGTGGAAGAAAAGAAGAACTTTATTAACACCTGCGAAAATGAGAAGGATGAAATGGAAAAGAATCTACAGATTCTCAGAGAGGCAGCATCATCATTTAGAGATAATCTTACATCTGAATTAGAGAAAATATAAAGATTACCTGATTTAACTTATCTTTATTTTCCTTTGGCATTTGCGGCAATGAACAAAGCTACCTACGAAGGTTGGTGAAAGCTGAACTTTTCCTCCGCATTTACAGGTGATTTCTTCCCAGCCTTCGTTTTTGCGATGATAAACCTGTTCATCTTCATCGGAATAATCCGGGTCACCTTTGTCGGAATTGAGCACTTCGTGGATGATACCGGCAGCAGCGCCTGTTTCTACCGTTTCATCCAGCATGTCTGCCAGGGCATTCTGTAATTTAAATTCCAGGATGTGATTACGACCGCAGCGGGGACATTTGATCTCCAGTTTTTTATACTCAGGTGGTATTTTGATCTTTATACCGCATTCACAGTTGATGAATCCGTAGTCTTCGCTAAGTCTAACTATGTCTTCTCCGCGGGAGTTCTCTACCAGAGCATTAAACTGCTCTTTCGATTCGATGAAAGCCGGTTCGTCAGTTAAAGACTCAGCACCACGGAAAGGAGCATTAAATTTTGAGGAAAGCATGGATTCCGGCATAAAGTCCGCTTTGTGCTGCATAACTTCATTATAGGCTTTCTGGTAATCGATAAATCCGGCACCTCCAGCCATGTTTTTCAGGATGCGGATGCGGTTCCAGATAGGAGGATGCGTGCCACTGCCCTTATTATTGACGATAACATCTCCGTAAGGCTGATCTATAAAGGAAGCGGATGTGACTTTATCCACATCGTCCATAGAATGAGTGGAATAGGCTATTTTAGTAAGAGCGGAAGCCAAACCGGGAGGATAGCGCGTAAGATGGGCAGATTCTGCATCTGCCAGATATTCGCGTTCGCGTGAAAGGGCGAAATAGATGATCTGGATCATAACTGGGGCCAGAATGGCGAAAATTATGCCCAAGACAACAAAGACCAGGTTCAGGGCGGAACCTTTACCTTTACTACTGCTGCTGCCACGGTAGCTGGCACCACTCATTGAGCCCCAGTAAAGTGAGCGCAACAGAAAATCGCGCAACATGACCACCATTCCCAGAGTGCTGCGGCATACTTCCAGAAAAAGACTGTCCCGATTTATGATATGGCTGAGTTCATGAGCGATCACGCCCTGCAATTCATCGCGATTGCAGATGGCAAGAAGCCCGGATGTCACGGCAATAGCACAGTTTTCGGGATCAGTGCCAAATGCCATAGCATTTAGCGCCGGGGATGGAATAATATAAGCCGGTGGCGGTTCCGGAATACCGGCAGCGATGGACATTTCTGCTATTACGTTATTCAGTTTACTGAATTTATCCTTGTCAGCCGGTTTCAGGTTCAGCATTTTAAAAAGTCCAACTGATTTGGAATGAAATATCAGGACTGTTCTAATTGCCTGAATAACACCAATAACTGCCGCAAAACTCAGGGCAAATTTCATTCTGTCCTGGGCATAATTAGGAACACGGGGATTATGAAAATAACTGTAGAACAAGTCACCCAACACATAGCCGACCACGAGCATGATCACAAAAGCAAAAAACAAGAGAACCAGCGATTTCTGCTTGTTCTTACGGATCAGTTCTTCCATGTTCCGGGATTAAAATTTTACCTGGGGAGCTTCTTTTTCGGCAGCATCCTTGATCTCGAAATATACTTCCTTCTGGAAATTCATAGACGAAGCTATCAGATTAGAAGGGAATATTTCCACTCTGTTATTGAAATTAAGAACGGAATCATTAAAATACTGACGGGCAAAGGCGATACGATTTTCGGTACTGCTAAGTTCTTCCTGCAATGTAGCAAAACTCTGGTCAGCTTTCAGATTCGGATAGTTTTCCACAACTGCCAGCAGCTTATCAAGCGCAGTATTAAGGTATCCTTCCGCTTCAGCTTTACCGGCTACTCCGCTGGCATTAACGGCTTTGGCCCGGGCAGCAATCACGTTTTCCAGGGTTTCCCTTTCGTGCTGCATATAACCTTTTACGGTTTCAATGAGATTAGGAATCAGGTCATGGCGTCTTTTAAGCTGCACATCAATCTGAGACCAGGCGTTTTTGATCTGATTACGCATACGCACCAAAGCATTGTAGATTCCTACAAAATAGAGAATTGCCACAAGGACAATAACAAGAATAATTATCATTTCGGACTCCTTATTCCTTTATTTCATTGTTAAACATATCTTTAAGAAATTTGAGAACATCGCTATTGATATCACCGGCAGTGATTACCTTTTGCAGTTCACCTTTATCGAACCAGATGCCATGATTTTTCGGGCATATATCGATCCTGGTGCTGATCAGCACCACTTTATTCATTTTTCTGTGGCAGGCTGGGCAGCGCAGTTTCTTTTCTTTGCTGAAACGTTCCTTTTGGAATGTTGAATAGATTTTTCGGGCATTGTCACCCAGCAGTCTTTCCAGTTCTCCGGCATCCAGCCAGATGCCTCCGCATTTCGGGCAATAATCAATTTCCACATCCTTCAGTTCCAGAATAACGGCACTTGCCTTACAGCGTGGGCATTCCATAATATTCTTATTTCACCAGCAGCAGTTTACGGCTCAAATCGGCGTTACTGCTCATTAATCTGTAAAAATAAACACCGCTGGCACAGACAACACCTGCGTCATTTCTGCCGTTCCAGCTTACCTGATGATCACCGGCTGTCATCTCCTCCTTGAGGAGCTGATTAACCAATTGACCCTTCAGATTATAGATACCGAGAGAAATTTCGGCTGTGTTTTCTAAACTGAATCCAATAACCGTGCCCTGGTTTCTGGTCTCACTGACGGGATAGAAAGGATTCGGATAATTCTGCTGCAACCTGACAACAGGTTTGAGCTCTTTTTCTTCCTCAGCCAGAACAATTCCGGTGAAGGTCAATGTTTTCTCGTCGTAAAGGTTCATATTATCCCATACTTTCACGACGAGATCATAGCTTTCTTCAATATTTTCCTGTGCTTGATATTCACCGTAAAGCAGACCATCGGAAGAAATATTTATACCATTGGGAAATGGTGAAGCATTATATTCCCAGACCTGGTCTTCGGGAATAGCAGCTTCTCCGGAAATTTCAGTAAATATATAACTGAGATTATCACCATTAGAGATTCCTGCCACCCAATTACTGCTTGCAGTTATGACATCTGTATTGTAATAAAATTCCAGAGTGTTGTCGTCATTAAGCGCCAGAACGAAATCCGAATCAAACCCTTCATAATTAAAACGCGAAACCGTCCAGCGGAATAAAATCCTGTTTTCTTCTTCAAAAAAATAATAACCGTCACCAAATTCGGGATACGCCATCAGGTCTGTGCCATAAACTGTGATACACCTGGAATTTTTAAGGTTTTCCTCATTTCTAATGTAAGTGAAATTTTCGCTGAATATTACGGAGCCATCCGTTATAAATGTCACCTGGTCATAGTCTTCACCATAAAACCTGAATGTGAACGGCAATTCAATTGTTGCGTAACCGTCATCATCGTTGCTGACGCTGAGTGCTTCCCAGTTCACAACCGGAAATTCTCCAGTGCCACTGCTTTCGTTATAATTCCGTTTAATTGCCCATTCATAGGGTTCTTCCCCATTTTCGGCATACAACTGATATTCATATTCTACGCCTTCATATGCTGGAGGCAGTTCTGTGGTCATAATTTCCACGACATCCGTTTCAATTGGCGCTGTCACGCTGAAATAATTTGTCCAGTCAGCAATTATACCCCAGTTTTCCAGTTCGCAGAAATATTCTTCTCCTGTTACTTCATCAATGATAGAATAGGAGATCATTGTTCCATTGCCATTATAATCAGGATCGGTGCTATCGATGGTCAGCCACCACTGCATTTCAGCCTCCGGAACAATTTCGCTCAATAGCGGAGTAATATCCAGTCCGATTTCTAGGGACTGCGCACCCGGCAGCATATTACCCGGCATATTCCATTCTCCGCCCTGATAATTAAAATGTGGAAACAGCATGTCTATTTCCGGTTCCATAGCTCCGGAAATTGCTGAAACCCCCGCATAAATGCGCAAAGTATTGCGCCGATCATGACTGATATTGGTTTTCAGGGTTAAAAGCGGCTCATAACTTTCCCTGGCATAAATTCCATGCACAATATTCGCCCAAATGCCGCCGGTTTCAGTAGGTTCTGCCAAAGTGCGATACATAACCCAGCAAAATCCGCCATCTGCCCAACCGGGACCCCAACTGTTTGCCATTCTAATTGCACCAATTTCCCAGTCCCGCATATCGATCCTGTCATCTCCATTGATATCAACATCATTGGTAAATTCACCATCACCGTTATAATCATAACGAATTTCATCATCAAAACCGACGAAGGTTATGGCATGGTTCACGGGATTCGTAAAATCACTTATGAGCAATTCTCCGGCATGGGGAGTTCCCTCGGGTAATTCCTGCAATTGCAGATCACTCACACCTGCGGCAAAACAAACCAGCCCTCCGCTATCTTCTTCATTGCCATGCTCATAAAACCAGTATTTTAAAGTCTCCAGACCTTCAGGATTACTCACATCAATGGCAAAAATTTCATCAACACGGTTTTCCATGGCACTGCGGTAATTATCATAACCATTCATCCAGCCACTTTGACCAAGAGCAAAAATTCCTCCGTAAGTTTCAATCGTCGGGCAGCCGCCTGCCTGAACGATGAGCCATCCGTCAAAATGCCAGGAACCACCAGCTACTCCGCCATTGAGATAATTCCAGGTATAATGATCAGGATATTGCGTTGCTTCCGTATTGGCTGCCAGATTGCGTAAACGGTCTATTTCATAAGTAAAGGTATATCCAATTCCACTCGCCTGTCCGCAAGAACCACCATCCTGATTAAAAACAGGGCGGAACCAGATCTGCTGCGAATTATCCAGACTTAATGGCAATTCTCTGCTGTGCTTGATATTGGATAATTCCATTCTGGGCAGGGAATTAAGAAATTCCCAGTCCGTATCCGTCAGTTCTCTGAGTCCCGGTACAAAATCTGAGGGCACCTGGCTCTGTAATAATATACTGAATAATAAAATAACAAATAAAAAATTCAACTTCCTCATCTTCACTCCTTGTTAAATCACAATACATCACTTTAAGTACAACATACTGTAAAACAGCGTTAAGCTGTCAAAGAATTAATAAAAAAATTCGCATCCCGCCGAAATTTTTAACTGACATTTCCGAGTTAGCGTATTTCTATATATAATATGCAGATATGATATTGTTAAGTTTTCTTGTGATTTCTTATAATCTTTGTTTGTATAGAGATACATAATCAAGCAGCCTTTCTTTTTATTGGTTTATCCATTTCTTCAATCTTATCCGGATAAAATACCTCACTAAAGAATTTATCCAAAACATCATCAAGTTTCAATTGTAATTCTCTCAAATCTGTTATGCCATTTTTCAATGCATAAGAAATGAGTTTTGCCATGTTTTCGCTTAGAATTCTTTCAATGTAATTATCCAGCCATTCATCAAAAAGGTCATCATAAAATTCCATCAGTACCTGCAGCATTGGCTTCTGATTTTCTTCTTCTCTTTTCAAACAGAACATGATATAAAAAGCATATCTGATGGAAAGGTCAGCAACCATAGCCACATAATTTGATGACTGACTCTGATCATAGCCAAAATACTGCTTAATCTCCTTAAATAAGCACTCTATTGACCATCGCCGGAGATATATTTTCAAAACTTGTTCTTCTAATAATTCCAGATCAGTCGATAATATTGCTCTCCATCTACGAATTTTAGGATAAATGTAAAAGCATATTCTTACATTCATGATTACTTTACGTTCCTGAAAAGACTTAGCGCTTGTAGCATCCACATAGGCAACAGTGATAGATTTGGATTTTATACCTGTAGATTTATCTTCAACCCATTTCCCGGCTAATTTAGATAGTTCCTTGAGTGTGAAGAACTTACCCTTATATTTATATTTACTGTTCCCTCTCTTCAGCATGGAAATTAAATGTACACCTTTATTTTTAACGATTTCGGCAGCATATTTAATTGAAAAAGAACTGTTATACTAAGAGTCCCAGAGAATGTAATTGATTGGAAAATTCCTTTGAAAGGCTCTTTTAATCATTTGTATTGCTATTTCTGTTTTCTTCTGTTTTGCAAATCTAACTCTTTGTTCAGCATGAGAACCTCGAGCATAATCACTTTTAGTAGCATGCTTGGTTTTCTTGTTACCAATTTTAAATTCAAAGTCGATAGGTATAGTTGATCTGCCATTACACCAGGCACAAGTTACATTCTGAAATCCTGTGAAATATTCATCATTCGCGTGATCGTAAAACCAGGATAAATGTTGAACCTTATTACCCGACTTCTTTTTACAGGTATCATCAATTATGAGAGTACCTTTATCTTTATGGTGGTTAAAAGAAATGGCAGCAAATATCCGGGCAAAGCAAAACAGGAAATTGCGCCAATTATAGCTGATATTATTCAGCATATCATTAACGGGCGTTTTCATGGAATTGCAGTGGTTCCTGATAATCCCCTGGTTAACTGATTTACTGCTTTCAAGGATCAAAAGCAAAATTAGGTGAAGCATTTCTTGAACGGGCACTCCTCTTTTTTTACTAATGCCACATTTCTTTAGTATCGATGATAGATTGAAGTGCCGGAATAATGAAGAGTAACTTTTTGCTCCTTCACTTGACAATTTAACCTGATAAAACAACTTAGTCATGGTTATCCTCGTATTTTATTATTTGCGAGGTATTGCTGTAACTCACTAAGCGATAATAAAATACGAGCTTTTTTTGTCAAGATATAATTAATTTTAAATTCTTTATTACCAAATACTTAGGTAACTCGGAAATATGAGTTATAATTATCTCACCTGTTGTAAAGCGTCATTTCCCTGAAAGTGATAATTCCTAAATATTACTTTATAAATCATGAAGTTACTCCATATCTTAAATAATAAAGTGGGGAGATGCAAGTTCTTATCTAAGATTCAGTACAATAAATGTGCACTTTTTCATTAAAAATTACCAGATATTCATACTTGTTAGAGATTTATATAGAACAGACTCCCTTTGTTTGATAGTGTAGAATGAAACCGAACAGTCTCCACAATTTAAATAAAAATCAGATGATCATTCTTCTTGACATTGAATGAAGGTATATTTATAAGTTTTAATAGAATATAAGCTATGTCAGAATTAATATAGCGAATAAATACAGGTAAGCTGGGGGATTTAATTGGCAGTAATTCAAGAAGGGTTATCAGAAAGCGAAGTTTTGAAAAAGGACACTGCCAGTCAGTTGGAAGAAGAGATTGAAAAAGAAAAATCTGTATTGCTGGACAGTTTCATCCAAATATACGAGTCAGCTCCTATTGGTTACCTGCTTCTAAATCAGCGCGGATTGATCATAAGCGTCAATGATACTTTATGCAAGCTTCTGGATTATTCATGTGCCGAATTGTTTCAGGTGCCTTTCGTAGGAATAATCCAGCGGGATGATCAACGCAAATTTCTGGAAATTTATCCTGACTTGTATAAAGATCCCCTCGGGAAAAAGCTGTCATTGAAATTATTGAAAAGAGATGATGAGGTTTTCTGGGGAGAAATGGTGGGTAATCACATTGATAACTTCCCTGGAACTAAAGAAGAGAAAGTGTTACTATTAGGTGTGATAGACATAACGGAACAGCAGAAAATGGCAGAGCAGAACCAGGCAGTGGAGAAACGCTTTGAGACATTATTCAGTCAATCAGCAACCGGAATTGCTATTGCAGATATAAAAGGCAATTTTATAAAAGTTAACAACAGGTTTGCCGATATAATCGGTTATATACCTGAGGAGCTGACAGGAATAAATTTCCGCGAGATCACTTATGCAGACGATCTGGAAGTGGATGAAAAGTTAAATGCTGAAATGATTTCCGGTAAACGCGATACTTTTGAATTTGAAAAACGTTACCTGCATAAAGAGGGCTATCCCGTCTGGATCCGGCTCTATTCCAGTATGGTGAGGAATATTTTTGGAGATCCGCTTTATGGAATTGTGTCGATGGTCGATATCAGGGAACAGAAAGACATTCAGCAACAGTTAGAGGCAGCTAACCAGGAATTAGAGGAACAGAATTATTTGCTGCGAGAAGAATACCGCATTCAAGATGATATCCTGCAAAGTTTGTCAGAAGCCGAACGCATTGGTTCCTTCGGTTCCTTCGTCTTTGATGTGGAAAAAAGTAAAGGCTGGTGGTCGCAAAACCAGTATGAATTGCATGGATATAAGGAAAACGAGATAGAACCGGGCTATGAAGTGCATCTGCAATGCCTGCATCCTGAGGACAGAGTAAAATCTGAGCTTGTTTTTAAAAATATTCTGGAAACCGATATTAGCCAGGGCAGCTTTGAATACCGGATTATTGATAACCATAAAAAGCTGCGTTATATGCTTACAGTATATTCAGTAGAACGTGATGAGAACGGCAAGGCTTTGCGAATAACCGGAATGGATCAGGATATTACGGAAAGGAAATTAACTGAGAAACTGTTAGATGAAAAACATGCGCAGATGCAGTCGTTGCTGGATAACACTAATGACTGTATTTTATTATGTGATAAAAATGGCAGGCATCTTCTATATAATAAAGCCTACGCCGCCATCATGAAGGAACTGCTGAACATTGAAATGAAGCCCGAGCTGCAGCCGCATAAATTACTGGAAGATCAGAAAGCAATCGCGTTCTGGGATAGCCTGCATAAGCGTGTACTGGGTGGTGAACGCTTTACAACAGAATACAATCACAAACTTCCTGATGATGCTGTCTTGATCATGGAAGTGTCGTTTGGTCCTGTTTTTGAAGATGGGGAAGTAATCGGTTTCTCTGAAATCTCGCGTGATATTACAAAAAGAAAGCTGGTGGAACTGGAACTGGCTAATCACAAGGAACATCTGGAAGAAATGATACAGGAACGGACTCAGAAACTGGAAGAACAGAAAACTGACCTGGAGAATTTCAACCGGTTATTCGTGGGTCGGGAATTTAGAATAAAAGAACTAAGGGATGAAGTGAAGGAACTGAAGAGACAAATAGCAAATTTAGAACAGAAAGCCAGCCAGGACGCTTAATTTATTATATACTATATATCAACAGGAGCAACGCAACTCATATTATCTGATGATATTCTGATTTATCTATTTAACTTTTGACATTTGAGAAAAGCATCTTAACTTATAAAGAAAATATGGAGCAGGAAAAATATGAACAAACTTCAGAACTCAAATTTGCAGGCAGAGAAACTTCGTTCAGCGTATCAGGAACTGGAGAGTTTACGGAGTAAGTTTACTGCTTTTTTTGAAAAAGCACCCGTTGGCTTCCTTTTACTGAATCAGCGGGGCATGGTCATAGAGGTAAATGAGACGCTTTGCCAGAAGCTTAATTATGACAAATCAGAAATGGTGGATGTTCCTATAACAGGATTTATATATCATGAAGATCAGGAACATTTTCTGCAGAATTATAAGCCATTATTCAAAAATCCTGCTGCCCGTGAACTGCAAGTGCGTCTGTTGAAGCGGGGAGATGAACGGCTTCCGGTTGAACTTATTGGAATCAAAGAGAATAACTTAAGCGAATTATTAAAATATGAACAACAGGATATACTGCTTTTAGCCACAATAGATATCAGCCAGCAGCAGGAAATTGAAATTGCCCGAAAGGCTGCTGAACAGAAACTGAGGATATTATTTAACCAAACCGCGGTAGGAATTGCCGAAATGGGAATTGATGGCAGTTTTATCAAAGTAAATAAACGGTTATCAGAAATTACCGGATACTCTGTTGAGGAACTGGAAAAGATAAATTCCCATGATATAACCTATCCGGATGATATCAGTTTTCAGGATAAACTCATTGCTGAATTACTCAGAAGTGAGCGGGACAGTTTTGAACTGGAAAAACGCTATATCCACCAGAATGGCAAAATCGAATGGGTGCGGCTTTACTCCACGATAGTGCGGGATCGTTTTGGAAATCCTTTATATTTTATCATCACAGTCGTAGACGTTAATGATCTCAAGGAAGCAGAGCAAATCATGCAGACAGACAGTGAAAAGATAGCCAGTCAAAATGAAGCTCTACGGGAAAAGGAGATGCGTTACCGTTTACTATCAGAAGTAAGTTTTGAAGGAATACTACTTCATGAGAATGGAAAAGTGATTGATGCCAATTCTTCATTACTCAGAATGACTGGATTTGATCAGGAAGACGTTGAAGGATTTAATTTATTAGATATCATTCCAAAGGAATCTGATCGGCAGCAGGTAATGGAGAAATTTAGCAAAAGTTACGTCGAGCCTTACCGCATAACTTTAAGACGCAAAGATGGGAGTGAATTCCTGGCTGAAATAGAAGCCCGAAATATGGATTATAATGGCAAACATTTCAGAATTGGAGCTGTACGAGATGTTAGTGAAAAAGCAAAGACAGAAGAAGCTCTGGCGTTTACCGAACAGAAATACCGTACATATATTGAAAATGCGCCTAATGGTTTCTTTGTCGCAGATGGTGAAGGCAGATATCTGGAAGTGAATACTGCCGCCTGCCGGATAACGGGTTATACGGAAAAAGAATTGCTGCAGATGAAAATCAGTGACCTGGTTTTAAGTGAGGATCTGGAAAAAGCAGGAGAGCATTTTCAGAGTCTTAATGATGAAGCATTTCGGACAATTGACATCCGCTTCCTTCACAAAAATAAAAGTGTGCGCTTCTGGAATATTATAGCTAGAAAAATTGCGGAAAACCGCTATATAGCCTTTACTCAGGATATAACCGAGCGCGTTCAAAACGAAAAGGATAAATTCGAAAGCGAAAGATTACTTGATGCAGTGGGAAATATTGCCCTGGTAGGTGGTTGGGAAATGAATCTTGAAACGGGAAAAGCCAAATGGACAAGGGAAACGTATAATATTGTTGAAATAGATTATAATGAAGCCATCCCAGGATTAGATGAACATGTGGAATTTTATCTGCCACAGTATCGGGAAATGATCCAGGAAAAGATGAAGGCCTTGATTGAAAAGGGAATTGAGCTGGAATTCGAGGCAGAACTGAAAACATCTAAAGGCAATATCAAATGGTGCAAAGCATCTGGTAGAAGAGAAATGGTAAATGATAAATGCATTAAATTATATGGTACTTTCCAGGATATAAACTCTCGAAAAGCTATAGAACTGGAACTGGCAAAACACAGGGAACATCTGGAAGAAATCGTGAAGAAACGGACTCAGAAACTGGAAGAACAAAAAGCAGAACTGGAAAACTTTAATCGGTTATTTGTAGGCAGGGAGTTTCGCATCAAAGAATTAAGAGAAAAGGTCAAGGAACTGGAAAAAAGACTTGCACAGGAATCGACTTAGTTATTAATAGACTGAAAAAAATGAAGGTGTTTATATATGAAGATTAAGATACATTTCATTTTCTTAATTTTTCTTTTACTGCTCAGACTTCCGGCTTACAGCAGCCTCAAGGTCAAAATCGGGGTGTATGAAAATGCCCCTAAGATATTTACTGCTGAAAACGGCAATGTTAAAGGATTCTGGGCGGATATCACGAGTTTTATAGCAGATAAAGAAGACTGGGATATTGAGTGGGTTCCGGGAACCTGGACACAATGCCTGCAACGCCTGGAGAATAATGAAATCAATGTTATGGTCGATGTGGGACTTACCCCCGAAAGGCAGACTAAGTTTACTTTTTCTAATGAAACAGTACTATTAAGCTGGACAAGACTTTACAGGAAATCCGAAGCCAGAATTGATATTATTCTAGATCTGGATGGAAAAACAGTAGGCGGTTTAAAGGGTAGCTTTGATCTTGATGGACCGGAAGGACTGAAAGCAGTCACCAGAAAATTTGAACTAAATTGCCGGATAATCGAATTGGAGGATTATGCGAGTGTGTTGCAAGCTCTGGAAAACGGCATCATTGATGCCGGAATAACAGATAAGGACTTTGGCAATAAATATGATTCCATATATAATGTAGAGCGGACTAACATAATTTTACAGCCGGCAAGGATGCTTTATGCCTTTCCTAAAGGTGCCGAACTCAATAATTACCTGATCAGTACAATTGATAGCCACTTGAAAAGACTGAAAGCCAACCAGCAGTCAGTATATTACTCATCGCTAAGTAAATATCTGGGTGATGTAGACGAGATCAAAATTCTTCCCTTATGGGTAAAAATACTCCTGGTCTTTATTTTTATCCTGATCATTATTTATACCTCTTTTTATTTATTCCTGCAGCGCGAAATTCGTCGTAAAACTCAGGAATTACGTGATGACATAACCATTAGAACAAGAGTGGAAGCAGAATTACGGATCAGTGAAGACCGATTCCGCATACTCTTTAATAATCTGAATGATATGATCATTATCTATGACCTGAGTGGTAAAATTCTGGATTCTAATGCAACTGCTGCTGAGGTTCTGGGATACTCAAAAGATGAGTTAAAGAGAATGAAACTTACCGACTTGATTGACCTTCAAACACAAAATGATCAAAATAATATTATTCCGGAATATTCGGTAGAAGTCTCTTCAATTATCGAATCAATTCTAATAAAAAAAGATGGCAGCCAGCTTCCGGTAGAAATTTCTTTGAGTTTTATTGAGCTGGATGGCAATACTATTATTCAAGGTATCATTCGTGATATTTCCGAACGCAGCCGTAATCAAAAGGAATTAAAAAACTATCGTGAACATCTGGAAGAACTGGTAACTGCCAGAACCGGAGAACTGGAAAAAGCCAACCAGATACTGGAAATGAGAAACCTGGATATGGAAAATATGCATAAAGTATTTGTTGGACGTGAATTCCGCATCAAGGAACTGAGGGAGCAAATTAAAAATCTCAGAAATAGACTGGAAATTGACACTGGTTCGGATGATGAAGTATAATCGCAATAAATTTGACCGGTTACCTGACGAAAGGAAAAAAAGAACGATTCTTAAATTTATCAGAGATATTGAACAGTACTGGGATATAATCCAGAAACGTCAGGAATTATTACTTAATTTCAGAGAATATTTAATTTTTTTTGAGGATGATAAATTCCAGAAAGCAGGAGAGCAATTAGAAACAGATATGAACCGGAGGGATTTTCTTAAAACAGCAGTCCCTCTGGAACAAAAATTAAATCTTGATCTGCGCGATCCTGAGCTGAGTATTTTAAAACATGACGGCCTGGAGAAAAATGCACCTGCTCTTGATGTGATACTCGTGCTGGATAATCTGCGCTCTGCCTTCAATGTTGGTTCAATTATCCGAACTGCCGAATGCTTTGGCATTAAGGAACTGCATTTTTGTGGTTATACACCGGATAATGAACGCGTGTCAAAAACGGCTATGGGCACCAGAGAACTTGTAACCATAAAAAAATTTACCCGGACGGAGGATTCTATCATATCTTTGCAGCAGAGGCAGCTCGTAGTGTATGCCCTGGAAACAGTAGATAATGCTGAGAGTATTTATAATTGCGCTTTTCAATATCCGGCTGCTTTGATCGTGGGCAATGAAGCTCTGGGTATTTCTGAAGATATCATCCGGTTAGTTGATAAAGTGGTTCAAATACCTTTAGCTGGCTGGAAGAATTCACTTAATGTGGCAGTGGCAACTGCAGTGACAATTGCGGAAATGAGAAGAAGATCTTAATAATATTGATAAAGGAAAAGCCTCATCCGAAGATGAGGCTTTTCCTGTTTATTCATAATTTTTTATTTTATCAGACCGAGAAAATCGCCCAGCAGGAACTGGATACGCCCAATAAGTAGTGAAATACGAGCCATCACAGTATAACCGAATGATGCACCAAAACCTACCATCATGAACCAGATGCCTATATTGGTGAATTTACCATACAGTCCTTTATGCGGTTTGGAGAAATAGAAATAGAGCAGAATCGTTACCGTGCCAAGGAAAATAATCAAAGTATTAATATTATCTATAGGACGCATCGCATTACGCATCTGAACGAGCACAGAAGAGTGCATACTCATCGGAACACCCATACCAACGATACCCATCCCGAATGCAATTGGATAACGAGAAAGCCAGCTAAGATTCTTGGTAAACCGGAAAATATACAGGATACCGAGAATTGATGGTATGATCAACCAGTATTGGCCTTCCAGAAAAATGGGCTGGTAAACAAAAGGTATGAAAGCATTAGTATAAACCAGGGGAATGGCATATCCCATGGTTACACCCACCAGCAGATGCTCAGCAAAGCGGTAGAATGGATTATCTTTGTAAAGGAAGGAAAAGATAAAAAGGGTGAGCAGGGCTGCAACTATATTACTTAATATTTCAAACATCTTTCCTCCTTATACTTCGTTCTTGTTTTTTCTGGATAAGAAATATCCAATATTACCGATGATAATGAACACAATGATCATGATATGGGCAATGCTTTGAGCATTCATTCCGATGCGTGCCTGCTTGAATTTATAAGGCAGCTCAACATCGGTTTGAACATTCGTCTCACCACTCGTATAGGATATGGTCTTTTTCATAATTGGTACCCAGGTATTTTTGATCACTTCCTGGCTGAAGTTCCGCCCATCAGAATACTGCTCATCTTCATAAGCAGCAAAAACATCCACCAGTTTCTCGTATTCTGCTGCTCCTTTCAATCCCGCCAGCATTCCCACCAGTTGGCCTGACTGCAGGTAAGGATAATTATCTGCGGCCATAACGGCAGTGACACCGGCAGCAACATTGGCCCCGAAACGCACACGGGCATAAGTTATCCAGCTGAATACAGCAGCACTGGCAGCAAAATCTATGATCAGATTCAAATCATCATAATTCCTGATGCCTTTCATAATCTCCAGATTTTTCACTTTCCTGCCGTCGGCATCCGTATCAACAGCTTCACCAACGTCATCACCCATACCCAATACGATGGGCAGGAAAAGTCCATAAGGTTTATATCCAAAGTTACAGTAGTCAACACCTGATTCCAGATCAGGATAATCTTCTTTTGCCACATTCAGGGCATAAGCCATCAAAGGGGCAGAAGGTGGTGAAAAGCAGATCAGAAATACTTTGATGTTTCTTTCAAAGCAATGACGCAATATGGAGACTTCCATCGGAAAAAGCTCTGCCATTGTAGAAGCGTCATGACTGAAACTGAGCAGAATTGCCTTATCTTCTTTATCGGAGAAACTATCTATTTTCTTATAAAGATTAACGGTTGGTTCCGTGACATAAGTTTTTGAATTGAATGGAATCAGTAAGGGCACGATAATACAAAGAGCCACGATCATATAAATCCAGCGGCGGTCTATGTTTTGAATTTTTTCCCAGAATGTCATCATTTCCTCCTTAATCACTACCCAGATAGGTACGTTCAATTCCGAGCAAGATTTTGAGAGAGGTTGCTGTTGCTCCCAGACCAACTCCCGTGGCTATACCGCGCTTTGCTGCCAGATTGGGCACATTTAATATCCATTGTGAAGCTTCTGGAATCCATCTGGAAATTGCAGCGCCTAATGGCACCTGACCCAGCATTACAATAAATGCCGCCACCAGAAGCACAGTGGCCTGCGGGCTTTTTGCCCGGAAGGCTTTGTAAGCAGCACTGGCTATGTAAAACGCCAGCAGAGAAAACATTGTTGCACTCATAGGCATCTGTACATTTTTGAACAACCAGAGAAAGGGTGTGCCCTCGTCAGTACCCCAGACAAAACCGACAAATGCGGTAACAAAAACAGCTAATAATGTTACTACACTGTATTGCCAGTTAGGAGCTTTTCGCTGTATCTTTGTTCCATGAACCATAAAAAGACTTAATATTCCCAAAACTACTGCGAAGGGAGAAATTGCTTTGCTCCAGCTTACCCACCAGTCATAAAAATCCTGGGACGTCCTTGACGGGATAAATGTATGGGCTACGAATATGAACCCCAAACCTATTACTATAATTAAAGGTATTTGCCTTTTCATCTATCCTCCTGTTATTTTTCCGGGAAAGCATTGATCAAGAATGTCAAATGCGCCGTACTCAAAAATGTTCCAATAATTATAAAGATGATTATCAATAATTTCATATAATCCTGACCTTTCAAAGTTCCCAGCATCAGTGGTTCACGTGCCAGGTATGCCGAAGCAGCATAAAGCTCCTCACCGATCAGGGTATAATCACAAGTTGTTATGAAGAATGGTATCTGTGTTACAGCATCAGTTCCCGCTATCTGAATTGCGCCGGTACCGGATCCTGTTTCGGTCATGATCAACGCTTCCGCCCAGAACATACCCATATAAAAGTTGGTTGCTGTCTTTTCACGCAGCATGATTCCGTTCACACCAGCCACAAAGGCAAACTGCGCTGTGGTGATAAAGAAAGCACTGTTCTTATCGTAACTATCCGGTCTGCCTGCTTCATAATGCGCTTCCTTAATAATTTCCTGCGCAATAGGCAAAACTATATAGTCACGTACCGGACACAATATCCTGGTGTCATATTCTGCTGCCTTTTTGGCGACTCTACCCAGAATGGATAAACCGGCCAGCGTTGCCACATCACTGATACCGGATAGACCTGGTACAAACAAAATAGGACGCCCCATCTCCGTTGCCCTGCCTATGGCATTATCTATTTCCTGAATTCCCGCAATAGGCCTTATATATAATTCTGATGTCTGGGCTTTCTTAATCATTATAAATACCAGGCTGCCAAAGATCAGGGTGGCAATCAATGCCGGAAACATAGTCCATTTAAACCAGTTCGAAACAGGGTAAAAATGATTTATTCCCACTCCCGCAAAATAAGTAAAAGCTTCATTATCTTCTTTCAAAGATTTAGCATCCGGATTTACGTAAATATCGGAAAAAGTGAAATGACCATTGCCATCCGTGATTGCCAGTTTATATTCATAAGACCGTCTCGAGGCGTTGCGCTGTGAGAATAAGTATTTCCATCTCTTCTTATCATCGGTAATAGATTTTGCTTTCTCCAGAATCGGGTCTGGATTCTGCAGCATTTCATCATACTGAGATTGTAATTCACTCACATAATCTAAAACTGACTGTTGGCGGTCTGCTTTTATTGTGTCTGCCATAACGGTATATTTATCAATATCTTTCTGCAGATTTGCCATCTGTTTCTCAGCCTCTTCACGCCAGATATTGCTGTTTATTCCTGCTCCACGCTGAATCTCAGTATCACCTTCCGAACGATAAATACGAAATTCGGGATTAACCAGATATAAGTTTTTCTCGGCATCAAAATCTCCTACAAGTAAACTGAAGTTGTTTTCATGACTTATATTGTCATTGTATTCACGTTGCGTAGCACCAAATTTCTTTGCCAGGCGGAACACTTCCTCGTAATAATTCCGCTTATAAATGTAATAATTATAATTACTTACGTCAATACCGTTGATATATAACGCTTTGGCTGGTGCCATTGACCTCGAAAAAGGTTTATATACAAGATCCTGGCGAATATAATAATTGCCCAAATCCTTGTTACACTTGAAAGTGATATCAATGCTTAATGTCTGCTCGGGATTGGCTCCTTCCGGGAATTTGACCTTTAAATTTCCATCCAGATAGAATTCATTAATACGAGTAATTTCATTTCCAACTGAATCAGAAATCACGAAATATATATTCCTGACTTTATATTCCTTGTTAGTAAGATAATCATAATTGATTAAAAGCTGCGTCCGGGAGTCATTAAGATAACTTGTATTGGTGATAGTAACTACGGGTTTGCCCCAGCTTATCGTATTATAGTCACCCTTATCTTCTGCCCTGTCTGTAACTGTAAAAAATACGCCGTCATCAATTTCATGAAATTGCGGCAGTTCCGAACTCTGATAGTGATCAAGCTCCGAAAAGGGACTCCAATTCCGGTATCTGGCTCCTTCAAAAGCAAAAATAAAATGGTAATTATTCAAAGTTTCTGGAGTTACTTCGTATTCATTCCCATCATAAGTTATTTTTCCATCAACTATATCCACAATTCCTTGAGTAACATCAGTATAAACTGATGTTTCCGAGCGGAATATCTGAAAAGCAGGATTCTCATATTGCGCTTCCAGAGGTGTCCGGTCTTTATCTATCTTACACAGTAATTCATCCCGTTCTAAAATTATCTGCTCTTCCTTGAATTGCACAAATTCCTCAGTTTTTCCCTTATCAAGCATCCAAACCTCATAACCATAAACGGAACTTGTCTCGGTGGGAAGTTTCCATTCGAACTGCAGACGATTCAGGTCCGCCACAAATACACTTGCTAATGCTTTGGGAGGTTCCGGACTGTTTGCACGTGGAATTCCACTTACCGGTTCGGCTGCCGGGAAATAATTACGAGCCTCATCTACTGCTATGACTGTGTAGAAATACTCTTTATCTCTTTTCAGTATTTTATACATTGTCTCAAACTGGTTCATCTTTAAACCGGAATATATATCTATGTCCCCGTCTTCATTCCTTTTCTCGACCTTCTCAGCGTCATAGAAGAAATCTCTTTCTTTAGCTATACCAAGCACAACGTAGTTATCACGTAACTGAGGTCCATTGATATGTATATCTCGGGGAAATTCCCTAAAAATCAAACACTGTGTATGGTCGCCTTTCTCCTTCTTCAATCGTCCAGGGGATTCCAGATCAGCAAATGGCAACCAGCCAGAATCATAAAAATAAACTGAATCTCCTGCTATACCTGTCTTCAGATTTACATCTATCTTACCAATATAAAACAGAGAATCAGAACTTGTTAAATAAGACAGAGTATCAGAACTTACTCCCCGGTAAACACGATACTCAATTACTCGTCGCTCCTTCGGTAAAGGATTCCAACTGATTACTAAACCGGATCCGTCGTCATTCGGTACATCGTTGACTTTGAGTCCCTGCACTATGTAATCTTCAGGATTGCCTTTCGCAAAAGAGGAGTAGGGTAAGGCGAAACAGAGCATTAGTATCAATATTAAAACTATGCCTCTCAGGTTCAGGTTAACCTTCATAAGTACTCCTTTTCTTTATAATTTACGCTTTTTCATAATATCCAGCAAATTCGCTGCTCTCACACAACTTGTCAAACTTATTTTATCCAATCTCTCCCAGAGCCAATACTCCTTCCTGATTTAAAGCCCCCAGAATGAACTGTCATCAGAATGTACACCCAGTAATTCTTATATACTGTCAACTTTTCAGACAGTCTGTAAACATAATTACATACCCTCGGGGCAGCTCTCAAGTAATTACTTAAGTTATATCCCGATAATCAGCTCATATAATTCCAAAATAAGAACAGGGCAGAATATTCTGCCCTGTCAGAGAGTTTTATGATCAAGTTTTATAACATACATTACACAAGTTTCGTTCCAACTCGCCCACTTTCTTACAAATTGACACTTATTTTTTTAATCCTTGAATAATGATAATGAATTCTGAGCCTTTATCTGTTCTTTTATAATCAATTGAGCCATTGAACATTTCTGTAATCACCCGTTTGCTTTGATACAATCCAATACCCTGAGCTCTGTTTGTGCGGGTTGTAAAATAAGGATCAAAAATCCTCGTGGCGATATCAGCCTCTATTCCACCGGCATTATCACCAATCAGTATTATAATTTTCCTGGCGTCATATTCAAGATTGATATATATGAGAGGATTATTGATTTTACGTTCCTGAAATGCCAGTATTGAATTGTCGATCATGTTTACCAGAGCCTGGGTGAATCTACGCGGATAACCATCCGTATAGATGTCATCTTCCAGGTTAAGGCTGAGAAAAGCATTGCCATTCCTATAATTCGGTTTTATAAGATCTACTGCCTGCATAATGGCTTCTTTAATATTAAACCGAGATTCTCCCGAATCGTAATCTGCCAGATAACGAAATGTTTCCAGGGTTCGCGAGAGTTCTGCCAGTTGGCCTACTGCGCTATCAACTTTGCTGAAAAACCGGGCTTTATCTAACTCACCATAATTATAATCATCCTGCATAGACTGGATTAAAACCGTTGAGTTGTTCAAAGGCTGCCGCCAGTAGTGAGCAATTTTTGCCAGTAAGGCATTGTTGGAATCAATCCGGTGCTGTTCCAGGAGCTGCCACTCCTTTTCGCGCAATTCCTTTTCCTGCGATAATATTTGAGCTTTTAACTGCTGTTCAAGCAAGACAAGATCTTCCATTTTCTGCTTCATCACCAGGTCAGTGCGTTTGCGCTCGCTGATGTCGCCAAAAATCAATAGATAATATGATATCCCGTTATCTAACTTCAAATGAAAACCTCGAAGATTCAAATAAACCGCATTACCGTTTTTCATCTCGAGCAAGTCAGTTTCCTGGTCAAAATTCACTTGAAAGCGGAGCAGGTTTTCCAGCAGGTAACGGTAACTCAAATTACTCAGAAATTCTATCTTCAAAATATGCCGTCCGATAATATCGTCAGTTGTCATGCCGGTCAATATGGTAAATGCCGGATTAATGTTTATTACAATGCCTTCTGAAGATAAAATAATCAACCCCATAGGCAGATAGTGTGCCATCAATTCATGATACTGGATCGTCTCAATGATACTGTCAAGGTTTGCCTTTTCCTGCGTTAAATCCGAAAATATCCCCATTGTTCCCAGAAATTCATTTGCCGAATACAGCGGGGCAGCACTCACACGGAATAATATACTGTTGCCTTTACTCGTTTTCAATTCCATGATATACGATGAAGCCAGTCCATCTTTTCTCTTGCCCGTTAATTCCGTTATTCTCTGAAAATCTTCTTCAACTGTTAACTTGCGTACAGATTCACCTACTAACTGAAGCTGTTCATATCCTAGTTTATGAGAGAGCGTTTTATTAATATAAGTTATATTTTCCTCTCTGTCCACAGTGATGAATCCTTCTTCCTGCTCTGGTCTTCTGTTTATCGAATTTGGCAGATGCTCTCGAACTATTTTAGCCATAATCTCAGTTCTTTTATCTTCGCCTGAAATCTCATTTATTCCGGGTTTCTTAAACACTGTTATAAAAACCTCCCTGAAATTTGTATCACATTTAACTCATCTCACAATCAGTCAAGATAATTACACACCGGAAATGTGCTTCTCCCAGATAATGTGAAAGCTGGATACTATTTTTTCATTGTTTTTATAACTGTTCTCGTTCAGAATCCTGGTCACAATAGTTATTTATATAATGAAATCTTTTAAAGCGGTTAATTACTGAAAATTAAGAAGGGAGATGTTCTGCTAAAGATCCGGGTTATCCTCACTCTGAGGGTGTTTTTTAGGAAGAAGTGCATTGATAGTCTGCCTGAGATCTGTTTTATTTGCCTTCCACTCCTCACGTAACTGCAAACAGATATTTTTTACTTCCCGGAAATTTATTTTTCCACTCCCCATAATGGGCATTTCGGGAATATGATAAAAATGCCGTGGAATGGCGATAGCTGGCAGTTCCAGTTTTAGCTGTATCCCAATCTTAAGTTTATTGATCTCTTCGGAAGAAACGGCTGCTACTATTTCCGAACCTTTCACAGGGTCGGGCAATCCAACAACGCAACACTGTACATCTTCAGGTAAAAGCCGCAGCAGAGATTCCTCTACTCTCACCAGCGAGACCATTTCTCCTCCGACTTTCACAAAGCGTTTGAGCCTGCCTTTATGCCAGAGAAAACCATCCTCATCGAAGCATCCCATATCACCGGTATCATACCAGCCATTACGAATATGAAGACATGTTTCTTCCATGTCATCCAGATAACCCTTCATCACCATTTCACCTTTTACTAATATCTTACCGATCTCGCCTGTGGGTAGTTCTCTATCAGTTTTTGTATCCACGATCTTGATCTGAGCACCTTTTACGGGTTTGCCAATACTGCCTGGGCGCATATTATAGCGTGAATTTCCAGAACTTACAGGACTGGTTTCAGTAGCTCCATAGCCTTCATAAACAGTTACATTGTGATTATTTTTAAAATCCAGTCTGATCTTTTCCGGTAATTTATCTCCTCCCGTTATGCCAATGCGAACTGAATCAAAATCGCCTGGTTTCGCGCGCCGCAGATAACCGTTAAAAAAGGTGGGTGTACCAACGATAAAGTTGACCTTATATCTACGGATATTCTCACAAATAAACCGGTAATCAAGAGGATTAGCAAAAGTAACAATCGAAGCGCCAATCAGATAGGGTATCCAAAAAGTTATAGTTAATCCGAAAACATGAAATAATGGTAAAGCCCCGGCAAAAATATCTTCACTCGTAGCACCAGCCATATCCGGCAATGTAGCAATCTGATGTTCGATATTACGATGAGTCAACTGGACGGCTTTGGGGTTCTGCTCACTGCCACTGGTAAAAAGTATAACCGAAACATCCTCTCTATCTCCCTGATGCACAAATTGACGCATCAGAAAATTGGGCAGGCGGCTGATGAGGACTGCCTGCAATTTATTGGCAATGCTAACTGTTTTGAGAATATCTTCGATATAGATCATTTCGGGTATTGGTTTCAGCTTCAATTTACTCAACATTTTACTGCTGGTAATTATCACAGTTAAACCGCATTTATCAATTGCCTGCTGGCAATTATCAATAGCACCCATGGAATAATTTATCATAACCGGTATCTTGTTTGACATAAGGCAGGCGATAACGGTTAAATGACAACCGGCAGTAGTGGGGAGCATTACACCTAAATATTGACTTCTATACTTACTCAGTTTGTTTTTTAGAATCAGAGAAGCGATAAGCAATTTGTCATAAGTATAGCTCTTATCAGTTGCCAGGTCAGTAATCGCAGTTTTCTTCCGGTTTTTTTGGGCAGAAATCATAAAGCTTAAATGTAGCATAGCCAGCCTCCTTAACCGCTTCTTATCATGTTATGGTGTATCACTTTCTAACAGGTCCTTATATTTATCATACCTGTTGTCATTACTTTGCATTTTACCCAGAGAAATAATAAGATCAACCTTACTACCGCGGGGAAGCTCCTCTTCAGCCAGGGGACTGGAACTGATCAACTTGTCTTTCTCCACTACATCCGAATAGCGATACTGCTTTTCACCCATAATAAGTCCGGCGTTTTCAAGATTCAACCTTGCCTGGTTGACAGTAAGATTTGCCAGAAAAGGTATTTTCACCAACTCTGGTCCTGCAGACACAACTACTTTTACAGTACGGAACCGCTTAGTTAATATTCCCGGATGTGGCTCTTGTGAAATGATCTTCCCCTGGGCATATTCATCATTATTCACCCGTTCAATTTCTTCAAGATAAAGATTATTGTTCCGGCAAACCTGCCGGGCTACTTCAAAACTCATACCTGTTACATCAGGTGTTTTTTCTTCATGTTTGTGGTCAACCAGCAGGCGCATAGCAAAATTAAATAACAGAAATCCCAGGAAAAATAAAATTATGATAAGCAATACTGCTTTGATAAAACCAAATAACTTCTTCATCGCATTACCTCTGTTTACTTGACTGTCACCATTACAGAAATATTCTCAAGGTCAAGTTTTTCTGCGCATTCGGGCTGCGAAGGCTCCATCTATGTTATGTTTCCAGGGTACAGTTTTCAAAAAACCGTTCTCCGTATAGGCACTGCTGATTATTCCCGCAGCATCAACCAACTCAAATTCAGGATTTTTATTGAGGAAATTATTGACCTGGACCTCATTTTCCTTTGGATTAAAAGTGCAGGTGCTGTATATGAGATCACCTCCTGGACATACAAATTTTGCCCCACGTTTTAAAGCCTGCTCCTGAATCTTTAATAGCTGGGCTATATCCTGGTTTTTCTGCCAGCGCAGTTCTGCTTTTTTCTGCATAACACCCCAACCGCTGCAAGGGACATCCAGTAAAACTTTGTCATAAGCCGGAGCCACAGGACCATATTTAAAAGCATCTTCAGCAATAACGGTTATATTATGCAGTTTGAGTCTTTCCAGATTCTGCTTGATTAGTTTACATTTACCCGGTATTTTATCAATAGCTATAACCTCTCCGGTCCCCTGCATAATTTCCGCCATATAACAGGCTTTACTGCCCGGAGCAGCAAACATATCGATTATGCTCATATCCAACATAGGTTCAATCAGTTCCACCACTAATCCTGCCGCCGGGTCCTGTATGGAAAAATAACCTTCCTGAAATGAAACGTCCAGTAAGGCACTTTCTCCGCTTTCGGTAGCAAGAAAATTACCGGATGTTTCACAGCGCTCAAAGATAATGTCACGGCGTTTAAAATATGCCATGAACTTTACCGGATCAGTTGCCATGCTGTTTACGCGCACCTTTAATCTGGGAATGTCATTAAAATAAAGACAGGCATATTCCACGTCTTCCTCACCATATATCTCAATTAAAGATCTGATCATGTCTTCTTCAAAGGAATACTGGCAGGAAAGCCTCTTAATTGTATCAGAAGGATAATTAATTGCCGGATTACGCTGCCAGGCGCGCAAAATGGCATTTACAAAAGAACTCACATTATCTCCGTAAAGGATCTTTGCCAGTTCCACGGTCTCATTGATGGCAGCATGTTCAGGAATCGAATCGCAATAGAGCAATTGATAAAGTCCCAGATAGAGAAGTATTTTGATCTTCAGGTCTGTTTTAGCAAATTTGGCTTCATCAGTGTATTGCTGAGCTATATAATCAAGATGCATCTTTAACTTGATCGTTCCTTTCACCAGTGTATAAAGCAGGTTTGTGTCTTCATGCTGCTGGCGGAGACGTGTTTTTGCCTGCTGCAGCAGCTTAGTGGAAAACACATTTTTCTTTAATACATCATAGATTATCTTATGTGCCAGTTGACGTACTATACTCATTTATTCCTTTTCTTATGCATCTCTTTTATTGTGTCTTTGATCATTTGTTCTGCACTTGTAAATTCTGTAGATTTCATCAATTCCGCAAGAGTGTTTCTGATAAGTAAGGGTGAATAACCCAGGGTCAGCATCGCAGATTCCGCATCTTGAGCCATAGTGTTGGATGCAGAAGGTGCTGTTATAATTACTGGAGAAATTCCCGCAATCTTATCTTTTAATTCCAGCACCAGTCGTTCTGCTGATTTTTTACCCAGTCCCGGTACCGTTGAGATTAATCCGGTATTATTTTCCATAACAGCGCGACTGAAATCTCCCACTGACAAAGAGGAAAGAACTGCAATTGCTGTGCGAGGTCCAATTTTACTAACACCCAGCAGTAAACGGAATAAACTTCGTTCTTCCGCACTAAAGAATCCAAAAAGTTTGGGGCCGTCACTTTCGCTGAATTGATAATGAACCAGTAGTTTGAGCTCTCCACCCGGCTCCGGCAACCGTTCAAAAGTGCTGAGCGGTATGCTCAATTCGTAACCTGTACCATGGCAGTCAATAACAACGCTAACCGGTTTCTTTTCGGCTAATATTCCTTTTAAATAGGCAAACATAATTTATAAAGTCATCCTGATCTTATTATAATGGCATAAAGCCAAAGCCAAACCATCGGCTGCATCCTCCGATACACCCGTCATATCTATGCCCAGGCTCTTTTCCACCATATATCTCACCTGCTGTTTATGGGCATTGCCATTACCAACAACGGCACTTTTCACAGAGCGCGGGCTATATTCCACAATGGGAATACCTGCCCGATGTATACTGAGCAAAATTGCGCCCCTAACATGACCAAGAGTAAAGGCAACCCGGATACTTTTTCCATAAAAAATATCTTCTACTGCCGCCACATCAGGCTGATATTCTATCAGAACCCGTTTGATTCCTTCATAGATCACACAAATCCGCTCGGCAAGAATCTGTTTCTGATTCGCCCTGATGGTATCACATCCGGCAGCAATTATTTTTCTGCCAGATAATTCCAGGATCCCATACCCGCAATTATAACTTCCCGGATCAATACCCAGAATAATCACATGCTACTCATTCATACTTCTATTCAGCGCTCAATCTTTCAAAAACTTCGTCTGATATCTCATAATTAGCATACACTTTCTGCACATCATCCAGATCTTCCAGCATATCCAGCAATCGCAGGAGCTTTTCAGCGACGTCGTCAGCTTTGATCCGGTTCTTTGGTATCATTGTCAATTCTGCATTCTCAATTTTATAACCTGCTCCCTCCAGATTGCTCATTACCGCATGCAGTTCCGTGAAAGGAGTATAAATTACAAAGTTATCTTCCTCAATTTCCATATCATCTGCACCTGCTTCGAGGGCTGCCATCATCATTTCATCTTCTTCCTGTCCTTCATTGGGGATCAAAATGACCCCCGCCTTGTTGAACATCCAGCTTACAGTTCCACTTTCTCCCATGTTTCCACCGTATTTGGAAAAGGCATGCCTTACTTCTGAAACTGTACGCTGTTTATTATCCGTCAATGTTTCCACTATAATCGCGACACCGTTTTGTCCATAACCTTCATAGATGTATTCTTCGTAATTAACTCCTTCCAGTTCCCCGGTTCCCTTCTTAATAGCTCGCTCAATATTAGCAGCGGGCATATTTGCCTGTTTCGCAGCCGATATTGCTACACGCAAACGGGGATTGGTATCTATATCTCCGCCTCCCCCTCGGGCTGCTACGGTTATTTCTTTGATGATCTTGGTAAATATCTTACCTCGTTTTGCGTCTGCAGCTCCCTTCTTATACTTGATGGAACTCCATTTATTATGACCTGACATTCTTCCTCCAATATCTATTTAGATTTACAATTCTTCTAATAGCATATTATTGCCTGCCTTTTCTTTTTGGCAAGAAAAATGTATGACTATTTTGATTCCCTGCTTCCAGTCAGCGTTCCAGACTGCTGCCTCTCATTTTAGGATAACCAGTTTTCCGGTCTCTCTGGCTGTTCTTCCGGTTTCCGTATTTTTGGCCTTTATCCTGTATAAATAATTATTGTTGGCAATCCTATCACCATCAGCATCACGGCAATCCCAGAAAATCTGATTATAACCGGTATTACAAAAGTTTTTCAAGGATTTTATTTTTCTACCTGATATTGTGTAAATATTGATTGTCACTTCCGCTTCTGCTGTCAGCACAAAAGTGAAATATCCCTCATCAGACATCGGATGCGGATATGGTAAAATGTCCGTTATTGCCATGCTTCCCTGTTCAATAATTCTGAAATCAGTTGCCGTTACTGTTGCCAGTCCAAAATTATCGTAAACAATCAGTTTCAAGTTATGAGCACCTTTAGGTAAAACCGGCAGATTACTGGTGAGTGTTCCACGTGTATACGAGCCTTCGTTATAAATAAAGCCTTCTGAAACATCTATCAGATCTTCAGGATTCTCGCTATCATCAAGCAGGATCATTATGTTCTTTCCTGAATTTACCGTCAGGTTTATCCCGCTGGAATCTGCAATATCAGCTATCAGTAATGGTTCTTCCGAGACTGTATCTCCGCTTCGAAAATTGCGGGAATCAAGATAAAGTAAAACTTCCGGTGCCGACTCGTTTACAATCGGTAAGGCCGAATCCACAAATCTGATTCCCTGCTTCGAATTCAGATAAGCTGAGCTGTCACCTTCTGCCCAGGTCAATATCGTTCCCCGGGCTCCGGTTCCGGCATTATCCGGAACAATGAATGACGACTGATATTCTCCGGCTGTTAAAGATACTCCTCCCCGAAATATCACACCCCCATTTCGATAGTAATTCACTTCATATACCTGGGTTGTGTCAGGCGGTATAAAATTCGAGTAATGGATCAACTGTTCACTGTCATAAACTACTGTCTCTCCCTCAACATTTAAACTGCTGTTTTCAAAATCTCCTTGATAGCTGACCGTTTGACGATATTGCAGTGAATCTGTTAAACCAGTGATACTGCCCGTCAATTGCGGAACCGGTAATTTTAATACCGGATCACCGAGAATATTATATTTCTTACTGTTGGAGGTGGATGCTCCAGAATTATATTTGGCATAAACCAGTGCTGTACCGATGCTTTCGTTATGATTATATATTCTATCCAGATAAGCGGAAAGCAATTGTGCATTAGAAAGAGGGCTGCTGTCATAACTGGCAGCAATGGATACTATAGAGCCACCATCCTCACCAAAAAGCAGAAGCTCTGCCAGGCAGTTTTCACTCACTTTTGAGAATCTTCCCACATTACATGATCCGGCTAAAAATTGTGTTAGATGTTCATAATTATCGATCTGAGGTATCATCTCATTGGTAAAGTAATCTTCATCTCCCAGTTTATCCCAGGATCCATGACCTATGTAATATGTCACCAGACACCCCCGGTTCAGCGCTTCGAGAATATCAACTGCTGCCCCTGGTTTGTTCTGATAACTGTCAAACGGGTATTCCAGACCATATACTTTTTCCAGTATTCTACCGGGTAATACTTCTTCAGTCTCTTCCATTTTCAAAGTGTGATTCATGGGAGATGATATTCCCGCTCCTTCCAGCCCACCGGTTTTGTTCTCATCATCAGCGATCATTAAAACCCGGTTCTGCCACCAGTCAGTTTCCATATTATCGTAATAATCCCGAATTCGCTGCAGATAACTGCTCATCATACTTTCAGATTGAGCAGGTATTCTGCCGATTATCAGATCAGGTCGAATATCGCTGTTGAAATCGACAAAATAATCGTCATAGGTAACTTCATTTGCAGTCCAGGTTATGATCTTGTTCTTACCTGCCGGATTACTGAAATCCGTTGTACCAGAGCCCATTAAAACCACATATTCCAAAGATGCGTTATTTTCTTTATAATCTTCCAGAAATGCCCTGATGGCTGATGCTTCTGCTATTCCGCCACTTTCTATGGCAAAAATGTCTTCCTGGATCGCTATAGCTGTTTCAATATTGAAATAATCCAGATGAATCTCGCTCAATTCTTCCGCTGCTGACTCAAAATATGCGGCGGGTCGGATCAGCAGACATTCTATTTCCCGTCCTCTGCCGGGATTGATAGGAATATAATTCTCTATGGCTTCAATCGTTTCAATATTAGTCTCTGGCTTATCTGTTCTTATGGGTTGCTCAGGAAAACTCCCTCCTGCTGCCAGCCATAATACGCTGTTTCCACCCTGATAGGAAAACTGGACTTCGCTGCCTCCCGTAAAAAGTGAAACTTCCGCAGCTTCAAAATCTTCTCCCCTTTTTTCCAGACTAAATAATCGTAGATTGCTGCTTTGTGCCCATTCCGGTAAAATATTCCAGATCGTCTCGCCAAAACGGTATACTCCTGAGCCGTTTATCACTACTTTATACCAGAATTGTGTGGCTGACCAGTTTATGCCTTTTAACTCTCTACTCTGAACTTGCCGCCAGTTGCGAGCCTGATTGTAATTTGTTATGAAATCTCTGTCCCATACTGATGGATTTGATAATGTTTCGCCCTGCCAGCGAGTGTTGCCCAGTATTTCAATGCGGATCCGCATTTCCTGAATTTCTTCCAGAACACTATGCTCATAGTCATATATTACTGGATATATGTAAACTGGTATCAGGCGGTAACTGTTATAATTATAAGCTGCTCCGTTGGTGACAACCATTTTCTGTGATCGCTTGTATTTTGCCTGGTTTATTACGTAAATAAACTGACTCGTTTCTTCATCCGGTATTATTGTTGCTGCCGGTAATAATGGCTTCATTAGTATTTTGTGCTCAGAATCCTGAATATCATAACTGATTCTGATATCTCCTTCCGGTGGTACGGCAATCCGCAATACCCGGTAAGGTAGGTTCGGTGCCCCTGACTCATCTGTCTCTGTCCAGTCATTTTCAATATAATTTAGATGTGTAAACTCTCCCTCCAGGCTCAGTTCCACATTAAACTGCACTTTAAATTCCAGCTCCGTAGCTGTTGTCCTTACTTTTTCCACTCCACCATATATAGTCATTACCGCAACCAGTATTATCCCCAAAAATATCTTTTTCATCTAACCTCCTGGAAAATCATTCATTAATTGTTAATCGTTCCCGTATATAACCTTACCGTTCTTGATCACCGACTCTACGCAACTGGAACCGATATGATAAGGCAGATATTGATATGACGGCATATCCATAATCAAAATATCAGCCTGCTTCCCCTTTTCCAGCGATCCGGTAACATCGCCACGCTCCAGTGCATAAGCGGCATTGATTGTTGCTGCCGTAATAGCTTCTGCAGGCAGCATCTTCATTTGCAGACAAGCCAGCGTAATTATCTGCTGCATATCATCACAATTGCAGGATCCGGGATTATAATCTGTCGCCAGCGCTACTGCTACTCCTGCCTTGATCATATCACGTGCTCTGGCATATGACTTAATACCCAGAGAAAATATCGTACCCGGCAATAAAGTGGCAATTATGTTATTATCTGCCAATGCCTTGATCCCGGCATCGGAAGCCGCTCCCAGATGATCTGCCGATATGGCTTCAATTTCTCCTGCCAGTTCGGCACCTCCGATCGGCTGGATCTCGTCTGCATGCATTCTTAACTTAAATCCATATACCTGTGCTTTCTTCAATAACCTTCTTGACTGCTCAATGTTATATACGTGCTCCTCCGTAAATATATCAAAATATTCTGCCAACCCTGCTTTTGCTACCGTGGGCATCATTTCATCTTCCAGTAATTTAATGTAATCTTCCCTTCTGTCTTTATATTCTTCGGGAAACTCATGTGCACCCATAAAAGTTGCTACAATATCGATAGGAAGTTCCTGCTGTAACCGCGCTATCACGCGCAGCATTTTCAACTCACTTTCCGTACTCAAGCCGTAACCGCTTTTTGCTTCCAGAGTCGTAGTGCCATTAGCGATCATGCGTTTTATCCTTTTCAGGGAAAGCTCAAAAAGCTCATCTTCACTTGCCTGACGCACACTGTGAATACTCGAACGTATCCCTCCCCCGCTTTTTGATATCTCCACATAACTTTTACCTTGCAGACGCATCTCAAACTCATTTTCTCTGGTATTAAAAAACACCGGATGCGTATGGGGGTCCACGAATCCCGGCATTACTACTTTATCCTTTCCCGAAATCACTTTCTGAGCCTGATATACTTTTTCCAGTTCAGCAGAACTTCCGACTGCAATGATCATACCCTTATCAACAGCCACAGCACCATTATAGAGCAAGCCCAGTTCTCTCATCTCAGCTCCCTTCCTTGCCCGAGGTGCTCCTGCTAATGTTATAAGCTCACTGATCTCTAGGATCAGCATATCTATTTCTTTCTTCTCACTTCTCACGTCTCACGTCTCACTTTTTTAATGCTTCTTTCTGCTCTGCTATCAATTCCCTGATTCCTTGTTCTGCCAGATCGATCATTTTATTCAGTTGCTCCCGATCAAAAAGCGCTCCTTCGGCAGTCCCCTGAATATCAACCAGTTTCCCGCTTTCTGTCATAACCACATTCAGATCAACTTCTGCCCTGGAATCGGATTCATAATCAAGATCAAGCTTATATTCCCCATCAACTAAACCTACGGATATAGCTGCCACCATTTCTGACAGAGGATTTTCCAGTATTTTCCCCTCTGCAATCATCCCGGTAAATGTATCGTAAAGAGCAATACTCGCACCCGTTATAGATGCTGTTCGCGTACCTCCATCTGCCTGGATCACGTCACAATCTACCAGTACTGTATAGCCTGCCATTTTTTCCAGATCAACCACAGCCCGAAGTGATCTTCCAATCAGCCTCTGGATCTCAGCAGTCCTTCCGGTTATCTTACCATTATTAACTTCTCGTCGAAAACGTTCATTAGAACTACAGGGCAACATGGCATATTCCGCTGTCAACCAGCCTTGAGCCTTATCCCTCAAAAAACCGGGTACACCTTCCTGTACCGTAATGGCACATAAAACTTTTGTATTTCCCGTCTCGATCATTACAGATCTGGCATAATTTTTTAAATAACCCCTCTCTATTCTTGTCTCACGTTTTTTCATTAAAACCTCATTATTATTTTAAGGGATATATTTTATTTCCGGCTGCATTCCTGACAAGACCTTTCAATTCCAGGCTTAAAAGCAGCGTTGCTAACTGGCTTACGGAATAACCGCTCAATACTATTAATTTGTCGAATTCCAGCTCTTCTTCCTGTGCTAAAAGCAATTGATATATCCTTCTTTCCATTTCATTTAATTCCGCCATCACCGAATCTCCTGGTTCCTCGGCAGATTCATTAATTCCCAGTCCCTTCAATATGTCTTGATAGCTCTGTACCGGTATGGCTCCCTGGTTCAGTAATAGATTCGGGCCTGTTGCGGTACTGCGCGTTACATCACCCGGTAAAGCAAAAACTGCCCGTTGCTGCTCTCGCGCAAATTTTGCCGTGATCAATGCACCACTTTTCTCACTGCCTTCCACGACCCAGATTCCTTGACTCAAACCGCTGATAATGCGATTCCGCTGCACAAAATTCCAGGGATTAAGCTTACTCCCTGGAATCTGCTCAGTTATTAAAGCACCATTACAGATAATTTCTGCTGCCAGTTGTCTATGTGATTGCGGATAGATATTCTCAATGCTGCTTCCCATCACTGCCAGTGTTCTTCCACCGTTTTCCAGGACTGTTTTATGTGCCACTGCATCTATTCCATAAGCTAATCCACTGATAATAGTAAAATTACGCTTGACCAGCTCTCGTGTAATTGACTCGCATTGGGTTTTACCATACAAGGAGGGCTTTCGTGTGCCCACAATTGCCAGATTACGCCGGAAATCTTCCCCGTGTAGTGTTCCCAAATAAAATAAAAATGGTGGCGCGTCTCCAATATTGCGAATCATTTCAGGATATTCTGCATCAAGAATACTGCAGAATTTTACTTCGGTATGCTCTATTATTTTTGCTGTTTTATTCCAGTCAGGCGGATCATCTTTACTTCTCAGATACGCCAGCGCTGCGGCAGTAATAAAACTGATCTCACTTAAAGGTGTATCATCAATTTCTATAAACCCTTGAGGTTCTCCCAGTTCACGCACCAGACGGATGGCCTTACCCGCCCCTATCTGCGGTGCACTGCAAAGTTTGATCCAGGCTCGTATTCTCGCTGACATCACTTCATGGCTATCAGGCTCACTCCTGCTCTGGCTCCCCGTGGCAATGACCTCACTTCCACTACCTCCCTTGCCGGATAGGGCAAATGCAGGTATTTTGTATATATCCCGTTCATCTCACTGAAATCTGCCAGATCTGCCAGATATATACTTACCTTTACCACCTTACCCCACTCATATCCTCCCGCCTCCAGGATTGCCCCCAGATTTTCCATTATCTGCTGCATTTGACCGGCAAAGTTCTCTGCCAGTTCGCCGCTGTCTGCTACAATGCCTATTTGCATAGATGTCCATAACATTCCCTGCCGCTCTACTGCCTGCGAATAACATCCCAGAGCTGCCGGTGCTTTTTCACTGTGTATTACTCTCATATTTCTATTTTGTTAAGTTCAATTATTTTATCATAAAGTACTTTTTTCAGCCTGCCCAGGTTTTCTCCGGTTATGGAAGATATCATCATAATGGATTCATGAAAACGTTCTGCAAATTCCTGTTTTATCATGTCCAGCATTTCTGCTTTATCCTCTTCTCCTATCGTATCCAGCTTGGAAAGAACTATCATGTGCGGCTTCCTGTCCATCTCAGGATCATACATGATCAACTCCTGATGTAATACGGTATAATCTTCAAAAGGATTGTGACTATTGATGTCTATTAGAAAAAGCAGAAGCTTGGTACGTTGAATATGACGCAGGAACTGAATTCCCAGACCCTTGCCGTCATGCGCCCCCTCTATGATGCCGGGTATGTCTGCCATTACAAAATTGTTATATTCATTAACCTGCACCACCCCCAGCATTGGCTCCAGCGTGGTGAATTCATAACTCGCAATTTTGGGATGCGCCGAAGATAATTTACTTAATAACGTAGATTTACCTGCATTCGGAAAGCCTACCAATCCAACATCTGCCATTAATTTTAACACCAGTTCCAGTTCCAGCTCTTCAGCATCTCCCCCGGGTTTAGCATAACGGGGCGCCTTTTGTGTCGCTGTGGCAAATCGCGCATTGCCCCTGCCTCCATTGCCACCTTTGGCAACGAGTAATACTTCCCCGGTTTCCGTTAATTCTCCCAACTTCTCATGCTTCCCATCGGTTATATCAAATATCTCCGTACCAGGCGGAACCGGCAGATAAAGATCATTTCCCGAAGCACCGGTCATATTGTTTCCTCCCCCTCTTTGACCGGATTCCGCTTTGTGAAATTTCTCAAACCGGAACTTTAAGAGCGTGTTATAATTATTATCGGCAACCAGATAAACGCTGCCTCCTTTTCCACCATCACCACCATCAGGTCCACCCTTCGCTACAAATTTCTCTCGCCGGAATCCAATTGCTCCTGAGCCGCCTCTGCCTGATGTAACTCTTATCCTTGCATAATCTATAAACATATAACTCCTTTATCCCTCGCATTTCGAGTCTCTAATTACGAATCTCGAATCACGTCTTTGATTACCATCCCCCGGAAGCTCCACCACCACCGAAGCCGCCGCCGCCACCTGAGAATCCGCCAAAACCGCCACCACCGCTCATACCGCCACGTCCGCTATGCCCGCCCAGCATTGAACCCAGAAGCAACGCTGAAAATATTCCGCCGCCGCCACCACGGCGTCGTGAAAGCAATAGAAACAAAATGAATATTATCAAACCCACAGGGATGCCGCCACTGCTTCTTTTACGCTGCTGCTTTTCCTGATATGCTGCCAGCTCTTCATCGCTGATTATATATTCACCCGTGATCAGACCTGTAGCAGAACTTAAACCAGCCTTTATCCCTTCGTAATAATTATTACTCCGAAAAGCGGGTAATATGCTTTCATTGATTATGTAGCTGCAACGTGCATCAGTTAAAATGCCTTCCAGTCCATAACCCACTTCCAGCCGAACCTTGCGGTCTCCGGTACTCACCAGTAAGATCAATCCGTTATCACGATCAGCTTTGCCAACTTTCCATTCGTCCGCTAGTCGTATCCCATATTCTTCAATTGTCAATCCCTGCAGACTTGTAATCGTTAAAAGTACCACTTCCGAAGATGTCCGATCTTTCACAGTCCTCAGCAGGCTTTCCAGTTCCTGCTCTTCTCCACGGCTCAAGATCCCAGCCTCGTCGTTTACCATCATCTTCAATTCCGGCAGTCTTAATTTCGCCAAAAGGGGCAGCATCAGCAATGTCAGAAGGAGGAATATCACTAATTTTCTTATTTGCATTATTCTCTCCTATTTATCCAGCTCGATTATGCCGTCTGCCAGTTCGTTTACATCATCTGCCTGACGTGGAAAATCCGCAGATAGTAAATCTCCACATATTTCTATACTTTCGCAAAGACTGTCTACCATTCTGCCGTTCTTTATTCCTTCAATTATATGATTCAACACACCCTGCCAGATCTCAGGACTCACTTTTTCCGCTATTCCCCAATCTGCCAGAAGTTCCACTCGCTGCTCCAGCAGCGATATAAAAATCAATATTCCTGTCCCGTCTTTTGTATGCCCAACTCCTGTTTCCGAAAAATGCTGCTGCGCCCGGCGTTTTACCCAGCGCTCTCTCGCTTTCACGGGCACGATCAGCCGATCTAGTACCGGCATATTTCCCAAAAAATATAGGATTAATATCAATAAAAAAATACTGAATACATAGAAACCGGTCAAAAATCCGGAGTGATATCCCCAGAAACTGCCCTGCAGCCAGCTCTCGATCTGTTCTGTAAAAATTACCAGCAACGTGCCATAAATGAGACTCAAAAGAACCGCAATGCTTAGCTCATATATGGCGTAATCATTACTTTGCCTGATTACTGCTGTGGCTATTTCTCCACTAGTTTTAAGTTCTGCTTTACCGACCGCAGATGCTATCTTTTCTCGATCTGCTGCTGTTAATTTATGCATTTATGCCTTCCCGCTTTTTCAAAATTCTACTTTGGGAGCAATATCAGCACCTTCTGTCGCTGTGAAATAAAGCTTCTGCTCAAATCCAAACATATTCGCCAGCATATTTGCAGGAAACTTGCGGATCAGCACATTAAAGTTTCTTGCTACTTCATTAAACCGCTGTCGCTCTACCGTTATCCGGTTTTCTGTTCCTTCAAGCTGACTCTGCAGCGCTAGAAAATTCTGGTTCGCCTTCAATTCCGGGTAACGCTCCTGAATTACCATCAAACGCTGTAAAGCGCTCCCTAAACTGCTTTGTACTTCCTGAAATCTGGCAAACTGAGTCGGATCATTCAATACGTTGGCATCAATGTTCACCATTCCACCGGCTTTCGCTCTCGCTTCTGTAACCGCTTTAAATGTTTCCTGTTCATGCTCGGCATATCCTTTTACTGTTGCCACCAGGTTCGGGATCAGATCCAAACGCCGCTGATAAACGTTTTCAACCTGACTCCATTTCTCATTTACCGTCTCTTCAGCTGTTACCATTGCATTGTAATTACTCTTGACCCAGCCATACAGTCCTAAGAGTATTACTATTATCACTATCAGGGCGATTAAACCTTTACTGATTTTCATATTTACCTCCAGATATTTTAAGACTCTTTCCCATATTTTAACTCCAGAGTCAAGGAAAACAACAAATTGTTTGACTTATAATGTTTTTTTCAGAATATTAACTTCGTATTTGAATGAGCATTATTGATGCTGACTCAGGAGGTCAAATGTCTTTTAAAAAAGCGCTTGCTGTTTTTATTATACTTGCGTCAATGTCCTGCCTTTCTGCTTATGGCGGGCTTTTTGGCTGGAAAGGTACTTACGGCACCATGTTCCATGTTACTCTTGGCTCTCAGACGGTTGATCTTTCCACCCTTAATGACGATATCACCTTCAATTTTGAAGCCTCATATCCGGAGGGTTTTCTCGCACTCGGTGCTCAGTATTTCTATCTCTCTAATGACCTGATGCTCGGATTGGAAGGTAAATTTCTCAATAATGGCACTCATAAAAGCGGAGAATTCTCCTTCCAGACCTCCGGTCAAGCGGGTTTTCTTGACCTGGGATATGTTCTCTTTACTAACCGTTTTACGATTATCGCCCCCTGGATTGGTTTGGGTATGGGCTCCATCACTTATTCAATGGCAAAAGAAAATACCTGGGCTCAGGCTGTTGATCAAACACTACCCTATACTTTTTCAGCAAGTAAAACTGCTGTGATGATGAACTGGGGACTCTGTTTTGACTTCGTCTATACTACTTGGTCATTGGGACTTTCCGCCGGATATATGCATCCCATCGCTAACGGAGAATGGCAACTCGCCGGTGAAGTTTTCGAAGACGGACCGGATACCTACCTTTCAGGTGCTTATCTGAATTTCAATTTCGGTTATACTCAACTGAACCTCTGGTCGAGTATGGTAAATTAACTCCTTTGATATGTTCCATTCTTAACCACCTCATTAATCTTGGAGTTAAAATTTCACGATAGCTGACAGTTAACCACCCGTTTGCCCTAAAATCCTACCTTGTAAAATGTTATGAATTACAACATCTCACTTATATGCTATATTACCATCACTAAAGTATTAATTTATATCTATAAGACCGATACAAGGCGGACACCCATAACAATTAAATGTTATCCGTGTCCGCCTTGTATCGGTCTTATAGATATAAATTACCTGATTGATGGCTGAGTATTGGTATATCTTCCTTCATTACTGGTTTATCCGTGAATTGTTTTATTATATCAAAAAAGACGGCAGGCTCTGGTGAGCCTGCCGCTCTGTTAAAAAAATGCAGATTTTATTTCAGCAGGATCAATTTGCTTATCCGCTGAGTGCTTGACGTTTTGAAATTAAGGAAATATATTCCGCTGGGCTGGCTGACCGCATTCCAGGTAGCTGTGTGTTTGCCGGATTCCTGAACAGCATTTACCAAAGTATCAATCTTTTGGCCTTTCAAATTGTAGATTTCTATGCAGATATATTCATCATCAGAAATCTCATAATTGATAGTAGTTTCCGGATTGAAGGGATTCGGGAAAATTGTCATCTGTTCAGTACTGATGATTTCTTCACTTTCAGTATCCGGGAGCGCAATGAACAACGGATTTACAAAGTCTCCGGTTCTCATATCCGACTCGAAGGTAAAGCCGTATTCCAGTTTTATCAATTCACTTTCTGCTGATGACTGGTAATATAGCTGAAAATCTTCTTCTGTTTCCTGATTACTGTAAAGCATCAGGGCATAATATTTTCTGCCCAGAATTTCCCTGTAATCGAGAAGTTCGCTTACACCTCGCAATTCATTTTTGCAATAAGCCAGAATTCTGGAATCAGCGGGTATGCAGGCTTCGCTTGTCAGCAGCAGACTACCGTTAAATTCGAAGGTATGCGGATTGATTTCTGTAACTTGGATTTCTTTGTTATCAACTGTTCGCA
>JAIPGO010000023.1 GCA_021736135.1 Candidatus Cloacimonadota bacterium | reverse complement strand
TTTCCATCACCATTGAAGTCAAATCCTCCATTGAATGCCTTGTAATTGAGACCATAAGAATAGGGAACATAATCGTCAGCTACAAGTATAAATTCCGGTTCCAGATCTATCTCTTCACCTCCATAGCAGATATAGATAATTCCCGGATCACTGAAATCTGTTACAACCGCAAAAGTAATATCTTTATATCCATCGGAATTCAGATCACCTCCCCAGGATACTAATCCACTTCCATCCGGAACTTCAGTTTCAAAATCGAAAGTCGAATCCGGTGTTGCACTACCCAGGAAAATTTGATACCTGTTCAGTCCATTTGATCCATAAGGCAGTCTTATTATATAATCATCATATCCGTCGTTATTAAGATCACTGCCTTCCTTATTAAAATTCTCACATATAAAATTATTACCGCAATCAACTTCCCAGGTAACTAAAGCTTCCAGTTCATCCTGCCCTGATAAAAAGTAAATTGAAAAAAATAAAATAATTAAAAGTATTAATCTACTCATTTTCTTTTTTCTCCTAATTAGTTTATCATACTCTATTACTGATCACATATAGCCAGATCAATATCAGCATTATCTGCAGAAGCTGGTTCTCTGGGAACGATATATTCGGTACAATACAATTCAATAAAAGAAAACAGTGAAACCAGGATTGTTAATAGCAGTTTCCAATTAAACCGGGATATTTTCATTTTATCCTCCACTAATCAATTTAAAATTAATGAATCTGCTTCTCCATACAATATGCTCTTTTATTTTTCCCAATAGCCAACAAATCATTAATCGGAACAACAAATGGAATTTTTAAAATCTCCCGTCAAGTATATTTGTTGTAATAGAATGAATTTTTGCGTTTACTCTTGTTTTTAAAGGTTATAATTCAAATGGTATAATGCACGGTGTTTCAATTATAATCGAACCTTCACTGCGTTCAGGCGTGTATAGTTAGTCGTGAATCGATTTCCTCTCCACCAAACCCTTAATCTATCACTGTAAAGAACCATGTCCCCGAACTTCATCAGGTTTCGCAATTTATATGGAGTGCATTAGCTCCCGCTAATGCCAGAAAACGCAGTTTTCTATAAAGACTATGAACCGCGGATTAAGGGGATTAAACGGATTAAGAGAAGACTTATAAACCGCGAAAGCCGCGAAATGACGCGAAAAAGGGAAGAAATCTTTTTACCGTTAAGTTCTTCCTGTAGCCCCGTTTCCTTATAATATTGAGTTACGGTCATCAGCTCTGATAAAGACGGATTTTTTATGACCAAAATGGGTTATTTTTTCGAGAGAGATTTGATCTCTGGCACTCCGTTGTATTCTGCTAAAAGCTCTGCTACTATGCTGATGGCTATTTCCTGGGTAGTGGTTTTGGCTATGTTCAGTCCTATTGGCGTATGGATAGAGGAGATCAGGTTTTCAGGGATGTTTTCTTTTCTGAGTTGAGCGAGGTTTTCTTTGGCTTTTTCGCGGGAGGCGATCATGCCGATATATTTCAGGTCAGGGTGCTTCCGGCATACGGCAAGCAGGATTTCATAGTCATGTGAATGACCGTGTGTGAAGATGATTATGGCGTCATCCGGGCTGGGGTGCATGGCGTGAACATAGTCAACGTAGTCAACTGCGTGAACTTCATCGGCTGCGGGGAGTCTGGCGGGAGCGGCATATTCGGGACGGCTGTCTATTACCACTAATCGGAATCCTACTGATTTGATTATGGGTAAAATGCTGTGGCAGAGATGTCCTGCACCAAACAGATAAGCGGTTCTTTGGGCAGGGAAATATTCCAGGAAGAGCTTTGCTTTTCCTCCACAGATCATTCCGAGTTCAGCAAGTTCAAATTCCAGAAAGCGGTTTTCTTTCGTTATAAAAAGCTCACGGCATCCGGCAATAATCTTATGCTCGATCATTCCGCCACCGATGGTGCCTTCGCTGCTGCCATCGGCATAAACCAGCATCTTAAAGCCGCTGCGTCCCGGAGTGCCTTCTATCGCTTCCACTACGGTTGCCATGACGAAAGGGATATTATGCTTTTGATTTTCTGCTGCTTTTTCTATGATCATATTCACCGCTATTTCCAAAATACCTCCCATAAAAGAATCTTAACCACCATCTTCGTATAAAAGTTACGACGTGGCAGGCGAATTACACGAATTTACACGAATAAGAAAAAATTAATGATTTTAATCCGTGCAGATCCGTGTCATCCGCGGTTCAAAACTCTTCTTCTTCTCTTTTTTTTTATTCTTTGCTGAAAATCCTCGTAAGTATTCAGATTATCGATTATACCTTCATCAGCAACTGCAATTCTCAGAATCTTTTCTGCCGGCAGGCTGTGTAATACATTTTTTAATATTGAATCTGGGGAGGCAGAAAGCAGGATATCTCTTATTTCTGAGGATAATAATAACGGGTGACCGGATTTCTTTTCTTTTTTTAGAAAAGGCTTGATCACCAGGTATTTTTCATCTATTGCCTGGATCATCTCGCTATAAGTTTCCGGTTTGATAAAGGGATGGTCTATCAGGTGCAGCATCAGCCAGCAGTTAGCGGAAGATGCCGCCAGTCCTTTCTGCAGAGAACTGAACATTCCTTTCTGCCACTGCTCATTATAAATAACATCATATTCTGTTTTAAGCTGAGAGTAGTTTTCCCCGGCGATGATGATGACTTTTGAGGAAAACGGAGAAACTTTATCAATAATTGTCTTGATTACGGAAATACCGTTCACCTGCAGCAGAGCTTTATCTTTGCCCATGCGGGAAGAGCTGCCTGCTGCCAGAATTATGGTTTCCAGCTTCATTTGCTTTCGGCAAGTTCCCGGGCAGCCTGCTTCACTGCTTCCGTTATTTGAATATATCCCGTGCAGCGGCAGAGATTGCCTTCCAGCGCTTTCTTGATTTCCGCTTCCGTGGGAGCAGGATTTCTGAGGAGAAGCGCTTTAGCGCTCAGCAGCATACCGGGCGTGCAAAAACCGCACTGCACGGCTCCGCATTCCAGAAACGCCTGCTGCAATATCTGTAAAACCGGGTCGGTGTCGCAGTTTTCAATGGTTTCAATCACGGCATCCTGCACCTGGCAGGCAAGCACCATACAGGAGCAAACGGCTTCGCCATTCAAGATCACGGTGCAAGCTCCGCATTCTCCAACGGCACAGCCTTCTTTGGTGCCGGTGAGATGCAGTTCATCACGCAGGATGTCCAGAAGCCGCAGGTTTTCGGCAACGGTTATAGCCACTTCTTCGCTGTTTACGGTAAATTTAAGCTCAATCATTTTTATACTCGCTATATTGTTTTTGCAGGTCAAGCAGGGCAGAATGCAGGAGATTGATAAATACGGGAATTTTATAAGCTGCCGACCAGCGGCTGCCGATCTCTTCCTCCAGACATTTCCGGGCAGTTGCGGTAACTTCTCTGAGCAATTCATCATTTATCCGGCGTCCGGTAATGATCTTTTCCAGCATGGAAAGCCGTGAAGGACGCGATAGCAGCGAGCCTGCCGCCAGACGGATTTCTGTTATTATACCGTTTTCAGCAAAGCGGGCCCGTGCTGAAATGCTGAGACGGGTGATATTTAATGCTTTGCGTCTGCCGAGTTGATAGTAATGCTCAAAAGTTTTACCTGCTGCCGGCAGCGGGATTTGAATGGCAACCACTATTTCATCGTGTTTGATCATAGTTTGATAGCTTTTGATGATAAAATCTGCTGCCGGTATAGTGCGCGTCTCTTCTGTGGAGCGTAAGAGCAATTTTGCCTCGTATAAGATCAGGGGTGGTGCGGAATCGGCACAGGGCGCGGCATTAACCAGATTTCCCGCAATCGTGGCCACATTTCTGATCTGATGAGAACCGATCTGGGAACAGGCGGTAATCAATAGTGGAAAATGCTTCTGCACCAGAGGATCGTTGATAATGCGGCTAAACGTTTCGGCTCCGCCGATCTCGATATGATCTTCATTTTGACTGATGCCCTTTAGCTCAGAAAGATCCCTGATATTGAGCAGGAACTGCTTCCTGCCGGAATCACGCAGATTGATGACCAGATCCGTGCCTCCTGCCAGGACTTTAAATGATATTTTTTCCAGGATTTTCATTGCTTCATCCAGATTTCTGGGAGTATATGTTTCCACGTCCAGATGATGGTGATGAAACTTTTTATGCTCAAAATTCTGCTGGCTTTGCCTCTGTGGTTTCTGCAGTTTATGCCCCAGGAATACTTTTTCGAGGGATAGCGGAATTTCGGTAGAATGCTTCCCGGTAGCATTGAAATAGGCGTTATTAATGGCAGCAGAGATCAGTTCCAGAGTCGGTTCGCCCAGGCTTTTGGCACCCAGCGGTCCGGCAGGATCAGGATTTTCAATGATCAAGGGCGTTATTTGCGGGACATCCTGGATAGTGGGGATGAGGTAAGTATCAAAATTATCGGACAGCACTTCACCGCCGGAAATATTGAAATCCTCCGTGAGTGCATAGCCGAGTCCCTGGGCAACTCCGCCAAAGATCTGTCCCTGAGCGCCTAAAATATTAATAGCGCGCCCCAGATCGTGAGCGGCATAGATATGATCAACCTCGATCTTACCCGTATAACTATCAACCGTGATCTCCGCCACCTGGCAGCCGTAAACATAGGTGAAATAGGCATTGCCCTGACCGGATTCTTCATCCCAGGAAACTTCCGGAGCTTGGAACCAGCCGTAAGCTGAAAGATTGATGCCTGCCTGAACTGCTTTCGTGACGGCATCGGTGAAAAGAATGGAATTATCAGCATAGATTATTCTGCCGTCTTCCCAGAGGAGGTCATTGACGTTATCAGTTTTTAATTCGTCTTTGATGAGCGGGAACAGGGCATTTTTGATCTTTTCCGCTGCCAGTTTCACGGCATTACCTCCGGCAATAGTGCCGCGTGAGGCAACCGTGGGACCGCCATCGGCAATAATGGAAGTATGTGATGGCAGGAACACGATATTTTTAAGCGGTATGCCTAATTCTTCCGCCGCGATCAGACTCATAGTCGTCTGCAAACCCTGTCCGTTTTCCGAAACTCCCGTAAAAAGGATAATGCTGCCATCCGCCTGCACAGAAACTATGGCAGAGGAAGTATCGGTTCCTTCCGCTCCCAGCGAGCAGCCGCGGAAACTGCAGGCAAGTCCGATGCCTTTTTTATAGCGGGTTTCCTGCAATTCTTCGTTATTTTGATATTTTGTTAAAAAATCAGAAGTTCCGGCAGCAGTCTGCAGCACTTGCCTCAGCGAAACCGTGTGTCCGTTCAGCTTTTGTCCCGTGGCGGTGATGCTGTTTTGACGCAGAGCATTTTTCAGTCTTAATTCCAGAGGATCCAGTCCGCAGATGGCTGCAATTTCATCCATCAGCGATTCCTGGGCAAAGATTATCTGAGGGGAACCAAAACCGCGGAAGGCTGCCGTATAACAGTTATTAGTATAAACCGAAGTAATACTGGTTTCCACGTGGGGAATTTCATAAGGACCCGTTGCCTGCACCACGCTGCGCCAGGTGACGAAGAAAGTCTGGGAAGAATAAGCTCCGCTATCTGCCAGAATGTCGATCTTCATGGCTGTGAGTTTGCCATCGCTGGTGAAACCGGCTTTATAAGTGAGAATATAGGGATGCCTTTTATAGCTCTCACGCAGGGATACTTCCCGGGAATTGGTCATCTGCACGGGTCTGCCGGTCATCTGGCATAAAAGCGCCGTCCGGCAGGCCATATTATTGATGATGTCATCTTTCCCGCCGAAGGAACCGCCCATTACGGAGGGTATCACATTGATGCGGTTCAGCGGGATCCCCAGATACATAGCCGCCACTTTGCGCGTGGTGTAAGGATTCTGGATGGAACCATAGATATTATAGCCGCCTGAATGAGGGTCAGGTTCCACGGTAACGGTTTCGGGTTCGATATAGGCATGCTCCTGAAAACCCGTTTTATAAGTTCTGGTGATGATCTGGTCAGCAGCGGCGAACCCGGCTTCAATATCGCCTTTACGCAGAGGATAATGATTAACGACGTTTGACTTGTATTCCGGATGGATCAGACGGGCAGAGGGCAGAACTGCCATTTGCGGATCAGTAAGCGGTTTATAGGGAGTATAGTCAACATCGATGCTGCCTGCTGCCAGAATTGCCTGTTCGCGGGTTTCCGCAGCGACCACGGCGATCACGTCACCCGTGAAAAATACTTCGTCATGCACGATGGGCAGATAATCCTGACGGATCGGTCCCACCTTCGCAGCGCCGGGCACGTCGTCATAAAGGGCGATCATTTTCACGCCCGGCATGTCCTGTGCCAGAGAGGAATCAATATTATTGATCTTTCCGGTGACGATATCCGCATATTTACAGGCAGCATAAAGCATATTTGGCAGTTTCAGATCATTGCCGTAAATTGCCTTGCCATTGGTCTTGGGGATACCGTCTAAGCGTATGTGCGGTTTTCCAGTGTATTTCATAAAAAATTTCCCTTCGGGGTTATCTGGTAAATTTGAGCAGGTAATTGCGGGTGACCTGCAATCTGTAAGCAGCCTCAGAACGAAAATCCGAGATGGGATACACGTCTTCATCAAGAGCAGCGAACAGGTGCTTTTTTACTATTTTTTTAGAGTTTTGCAGATATTCTTCCACGTTTTTCAGGCGTTTGGGATATTCAGATAAACTGCCGGCGGCAATTCTAAATTCATCCTGCCTTTTGAGCAGAGCCAGAGCAGCTTTGGCAATGGTCAGCGCGCGGCGGGAACCGATCTTAACGTAATGAGCGGTATAAGAATCAGGAGGCAGCAGGGGAATGATAATGGAAGTGATCATTTCGTCAGTCTGCCTCACATTGTGCTTATAGCTGGTATAAAAATCTTTCAGAGCAATGGTTCTGTGACCACGGCAGGAACTGAGCACTAATGCCGCCTCCAGAACCAGCAGCAGGGGAACAGTATCGGCTGTTGGAGAGGAATTGGCGATATTGCCGGCAATAGTAGCCAGATTGGAAATGAGGGGAGAGGCAAAATCTGCCAGAGAATCTGCCAGAAAGGGGCATTCTTTTTTGATAAGCTCAGAACCGGATATATCCTTAATGGTCGCCGTTGCGCCGATGATAAGACTGTTTTCTTCCTTTTTAATAAAATTCAGTTCGGGTAAATGATTGATGAAAACAACGTCTTCCTTCACATTAAGCTGATGGCGTATCTGCACATTAATATCCGTGCCTCCGGCAAGCAGCCAGGGATCTTTGAGTTTGCCCAGCAGACAGAGGCATTCCGGCAGTGTTTGCGGTTTATGAAATTTCATGGGACTGCTCCTTATTTATCCTCTGGCAGGCAAGCTGCACTGCTTCGATGATCTTCACATAACCAGTACAGCGGCAGATATTACCCGAAATAGCCTGCTTGATGGCTTCCGCGTCAGCAACCGGTGTTGTGGTGAGATAATGCCAGCAGGAAACCAGAAATCCTGTGAAACAGAATCCGCACTGTACGGCATTTGTTTCCTCAAAACAGTCTATGAGAATTTTTCCCGCTGGAGTTTGCGAAATCCCTTCCGCAGTGAGCACTTCTATTCCTTCCACCTGGGCGATATTCACCAGACAGCTCGTAACCGGTTTGCCGGCAAGGATCACGCTGCAGGCTCCGCATTCGCCTTCGCCGCAGGATTCTTTGACTGATCTGACTTTCAGGTCTTCCCGCAGAACGTCCAGTAGACGGCGCATAGGTTCGGTTGTAATAGTTACGGGTTCATTATTTAACAGGAATGATATTGTCATTTTTTGCTCCTTCCCTGTGCGGCAAATATTCTTTCCGGCGTCAGCGGCAGTTCATTGATCATTATGCCGGTGGCCTGTAAAAAGGCATTCCTGACGGCGGGAGCCGGATAATCCATAGGAATTTCCCCCAGTCCTTTGGCAACAGGTGAATTCGTATGAATGAATTCCACTTTGATCTCCGGAATATCGAGGGAAGCAGGCAGAGTGTAATCCGTGAAACCGCTCAAGCGCGGATAGCCTTTTTTATAGATATTCTCCGTCAGCGCCCAGCCTAAAGCCTGCACCACTCCGCCATAAACCTGTCCGAGTGCAATACCCTCATTAATAACTTTTCCCACATCCAGCACGTTCCAGCATTTATCCACCCTTATCTGATAAAGGTCGGGATCATAGGTGATCTCCACCACGCAGGCTGCCCAGGAAAAATCGTGGTAAGCCACGCCCTGATTAGTGATATCATCAAAATCATCTGCCGGATCGGGCACGAATACTTCCTCGAAAGACTGCGGAAAGCTGTTCTGATTTTTCGCTATATGATCTTTTAAGTCAGCAAAGCCCAGTTCGCTTTTTATCCGCTCTGCCAGTTTCTGCAGCAGGTTACCCACCACGTAAATTGTGCGGGAAGCTACGGTGGGACCGCTATTGGGCGTTTGAGATGTATTGGGGATCACCACATTCACCTTTTCGGGAGGCAGCTTAAATATGCTGTTCACCATCTGCGCCAGAGTCGTGTGCGCACCCTGCCCCATTTCCACGTTGGCAACGTAGATATTCACCATCCCGTTCTTTTCCAGAACGATCTTTACCCGCGACTGCAATACTTTTTCACCATTACCGGTATAACCGCCGCCATGCAGACCAAGCGCCAGTCCAATACCTTTTTTGACCGTATTTGTTTTATTATATTCCTGAAAATCCGTGAATTTCTTTTTATAACCGGAAAGCTGAACCACCCGATCCAGACAGTCCTGCAGATGGTTTTCCGTTACGATCTGGGAAGTGGGCAACTGGTCGCCGGTTTTTAACAGATTAAGCTGCCGCAGTCTCAGAGGAGAAATGGAAAGCCGGTGAGCAACGTTATCAATGAATGATTCCATGGCAAAAATCGCCTGCGGTGCTCCAAATCCGCGGAAAGCCCCGTTCGGCGGTGTATTACTGCGATGCAGCGAACCTTTGATCTTCACTTCGGCAATATTATAGCCGCCTGTGGCGTGCAGTATGCCCCGGTGCAGAACGACCGGTGAAAGCGTTTGAAATGCTCCCGCATCCAGCCGGTAATCAATATCGATTTTGCTGATAAAGCCATTCTGATCATGCATAATGGCGATAATATCCACGCGGGAAGGGTGACGATTCGTGGTGATCAGCAGGTCATCTTTGCGGTCGAGAACTATCTTGACGGGTTTCTGGGCTTTCCAGGCAAGCAGAGCGGTTACCCCTGCCAGCAGATTGGGAAAATCCTCCTTGCCGCCGAATGCTCCCCCTATTCCTTCCGAGGTTTCAATAACCACGTTTTTAACTGCCTTCCCCATGATTGATTCCACGGCGTCTTTTACGAAGAAAGGACACTGCATGGTGCCGGTGATCTTCATTTCTTCCTTTTCAATATTATATTCAGCCAGCATACCCTGAGGTTCCAGGTATGCCTGTTCCTGATGCTGGGTATAAAATATCTGCTGCCATTTCCAGAGATGACGCAGATTATACGTGGGTGCGAGTTCATGTTTCAGGTGCATTATTTCCCCGAACTGGTTCGCTTCGTTATCCAGGCATTCTTTAGTATCCGTAACGGCATTTCTTCTTTCATATTCGATCCTGGTCAGCGAGATGAATTTTTTGAGAATTTCCCTGTTTGGATGGGCAATTCCCAGGATCACCTGCCCGAAATTATCTACTACCTCACTGGTCATGAAAGGCTGATCATTAACCGGTTCCGGGACGATATTTTTGCCCGGAATATCGCTGGCGCTGACGATAGTGAATTCCTGAAGATCAAAACCTGCGGGAAAATTTATCTTTCTGATCCAGCCTCTGTCAATCGTGGTGTAAATGATGTAGCCCTGGAGCATGTCCGGCACGGTATAATCATCCAGGAAGCGGCATTTCCCCGTCAATTTGGCAAAGGCATCTTTGCGTTTTTGAGATTTCATCATATATCTCCTCTCATCATAGCTTCCAGTTCAGTCAGGTCAGGTTTTATCGCCTGCGGAATTTTAACTGTATCCCGGAAAGCTGCTATATCTTTCAGCCCTGAGCCTGTGAGCATAACGATGTTCCGGCTGTTTTCGCCAATTTCGCGGGTTGCCCGGTATTTAAGATATCCGGCAAAAGCGCTGGCTGCCGCCGGTTCGGAAAAAATACCGTAATTCTGTGCCAGTTGTCCTGCTGCCTGCTGAATTTCCCGGTCACTCACCAGAATGGCATCTCCCTGATAAGTTTTCAGGTATTTCTTTGCCATATAGAAGTTACGGGGGATTTTTACCGAGATGGAATCAGCAATAGTATCCGGTTCTTCTGCCAGAAATATTGCTCTATCCAGATTTTTTACCAGGCTGGAACTGCCTGCCGCCTGCACGGCGATGATCTGCGGTATCCGGCTGATCATCCCCAGCTGCAGCAGGTCTTCCCAGCCTTTATAGACCCCGGCGATTATGCAGCCGTCTCCTACGGGAACGAAAATCCTTTCCGGCACCTGTTCACCGAGCTGGGCATAAATCTCGAAAGAGGCAGTCTTCTTGCCTTCAATGGTCAGGGGATTATAGGCAGTATTCCGGTTATAATAACCCAGTTTTTCTGTAGCCTGCATGGAAAGATCAAAGGCTTCATCATAACTTCCTTTCACCGGAACTATAATTGCGCCATACATGGCGATCTGCAACAACTTGGCAGCTGGCGCAGAAGCCGGAACAATTATAATTATCCGCTGCCCCTGTGAGGCTCCGATCCCTGCCAGTGATGATCCGGCATTTCCCGTGGATGCCGCAATAATAGTATTAATACCCTGCTCCAGAGCATAAGCGCAGACGAGGCCCGATGCCCGGTCTTTATAGGAAAAAGTGGGATTCTGCGCATCGTCTTTCAGGTATAATTCGTGGGAGGCAATATCCTTTTCAGTAATTTTATTCTTATAAAGCGGAGTATTTCCAATTCTCAGGTAACTCAAGCTTTTCAGAGAAGATAGAGGCAAAAGATCAAGAAAGCTCTCTGACTGAAGCCGGCGGAAGCTTTTACTCTTTATCTTCTGATAATCATATAAAGTCTTTAACACACCCCGCGGCGGATGACTTTCGTCATTATTTTGGGCACATTGCGGACAGAGATACATCATCGTGTCATACTGTCTGCCGCAATCAACGCATTCCAGGATAAATTTCATCGTCTATTTCTGCAGTTTTTTCAGAAGCCCGGTGCGCTCATTGAACGCCTTGATCTCTTCATCCCATTCATACATCTTGCTGAACTGCTTTTCCCAATAGGTTTCATCATACCACTGGGCGTTTAGCTCTTCCACCGTCTTTCCCTGCTGCTCGATCCAGGTGAAATACTTTAGATTATGCATCCGCTTGCGGTCATAATAGGAAAGTTCCAGCATATTATCAATGCTCAAGCCCAGCATTGCCTGGTGGAAGTCCACTGCAGCCTGCTGCGTAGTATAATTTCCGCATTTCTGGCGTTCCTGTAATACCCGAGACTGATACATTTCCATGGAATCAGTTGCCACCGTAAAGATAATGTCATTCTCATTCATCTCATAATACCGTGCCGTCTTGATCGCACCCATAATATTGGCAATGGAAGATATTCCCAGTAAGTGCAATTGGGAAATGATCTTTTCGTCCACGCCCTGTTCCCGCAGATATGCGTGCCCCTTTTCTTCATTAAAAAGCCGCATCAGCGCAATATTCGGGTTGTCATCAATGGCGATCACCAGGTCCATATTCCGCATATTCATTATCCAGGGCACGTGCTTATCTCCAATGCCTTCAATGCGGTGTCCGCCATAGCCGTTCAAAAGCAGAGTGGGGCATTGCAGTGCTTCTCCGGCACCCACGATCAGGCGCGGGAATTTCTTCCTTAAATATTCCGCCGAACCCAGAGTTCCTGCCGATCCCTGCGTGAGGAATACCGAACTGAACCGGCTGTTTTCGCCCTTGATCTCATAAAATACTTCTTCCATGGCAGGTCCCGTCACGGCATAATGCCACATCGGATTACCGATCTCGCTGAACTGGTTCAGATTAACAATTTCCTCCGGTCTATCGCCGCATAATTCTTTGGCTTTATCATAAATTTCTTTCACGTTGCTTTCGCAGCCGGGCGTGGCATATACTTCCGCTCCCACCTTATGCAGCCAGTCAAAGCGTTCCTGGCTCATCTCTTCCGGCAAAACGGCGATGGAATGGCAGCCCAGCAGATATGAATCATAAGCTCCGCCCCGGCAGTAATTACCCGTTGAGGGCCACAATGCTTTCTGCGTAGTAGGGTCAAATTCTCCGGCGACCAGTTTTTCCACCAGCGGTCCGAAAGTCGCGCCGACTTTATGCGAACCGGTCGGGAAATATTTGCCTATCAACACCACGACCCTCGCCTTTACCCCCGTAAGTTCGGAAGGCAGCTCCAAAAAATTTACTTTGCCGAATCCTCCACCCTGTTCCACCGGTTCGTTCTTCCAGGTAAGCCGGAACAGATTATAAGGATGCAGTTCCCAGAGTCCGATATGTTTGAGTTCCTCTTTTATGGCTGCCGGCACCAGTTCCGGGTTTCTCATCTGTTCATAAGTGGGGATAATTATATTCTTTTCCTGACAGCGCCGGATGGTGTTAGCTAAAATTTCTTCTTTTGTTTTCTTCATTATTAACCTCAAACTATAAATTGTCTTTTTTTGTTTTGATCTATTAATTCTGCCAGAGCTTCCGCCGGATTTTTGACTTTTGCCAAAAGTATCATTGCGGCAATCACAAAGGGCTTAAAACCAGCCTGCTGATAAGTTTCTTTCATATATTTATTAAAAACATCTGCGCTGACTTCGCCTGCAGCGCAACTGACTCCGGAAATATCTGCCGGCAGGCAATGCTGATATAGAGCATCACCATTTCTGGTCATTGCCATCATTGCCGCATTGCACTCCCATTCCTTGTGCCGGGCATTCATCGACAGAGCTTCTTTTTCCAGACCTTTCAATCCCTCAAAATCAGTTTTCTGAACCAGTTCCGTACGTTGACGCATAATGCTCAGTGGTGCCCAGGATTTGGGATAAACGATATCCGCCTCCTTAAATGCTGATTTCATATCATTAGAAACCTCGAAACTGCCGCCTGAATCCTGTGCCTGTTTTTCTGCCAGGGACATTATATCCGGCAACAGCTCATATCCTTCCGGATGCGCCAGCGAAACCTTCATTCCCCATCTGGTAAGCAGCCCTATCAAACCCTGCGGTACGGAAAGCGGTTTACCGTAACTCGGTGAATATGCCCAGGTCATGGCTATTTTTTTACCTTTCAGGTTTTCCAGGCTGCCAAAGTATTCTTTCAGTTTTGCCAGGTCTGCCAGCGTCTGTGTGGGATGGTCAAGGTCACTCTGCAGATTCACCACCACCGGCTTCTGCGCCAGGATGCCGTTATCATAACCATATTTAACTGCGGCTATCACCTGCCTCTGGTATTTATCCCCCAGTCCAGGATACATGTCGTCACGTATGCCGATCACTTCCGTTAAAAAGGAGATCATATTGGCAGTTTCCTGCACGGTTTCACCATGCGCGATCTGTGATTTGCCTTCATCCAGATCCTGCACTGCCAGTCCTAAAGCATTAACTGCCGAGGCAAAACTGAAACGGGTACGCGTGGAATTATCCCGAAAGTTTGATACTGCCAGTCCGCTTTCAAAGATGCGGGTGGATATATTTTTTGCGTGCAGTTCCTGCAATATTTCAGTAGTTAATAATACCGATCTCAGCTCTGCTTCCGTCTTTTCCCAGGTTAAAAGGAAATCCTTTCCATACATGGTCGCGGGAATTTCATTCAATGATCTGATTTTATCTTTTATTTTATCCATTATTTTCCTCATTAAGTTTTGCCACCAGCCCGGCATAAAAAGCAGAAGCTGTTACCAGATCGCTGATGCGCGTGCTTTCATTGGGTGCATGCGCTTCCTTCTCATCTCCGGGACCAAATCCCAGGCATTTTATCTCCGGATGCTTGCCCATAATAAATACGCAGTTAGTGCTGAAAGTCCACTTATCGATCAAAGGCGCTTTGGCAAATAACTGCCGGTAAGCGCTTTCCGCTTCCTGCAGCCAGATGGAATTTTTTTCCAGCACCCAGGTCGGAAAATATTTATCTACCGGATATTTCTTGCCCGTGTAAGCCGCCTCTTCATACACCGGAACCGTGATCTTTGCTTCCGGAACGCCTGCCCGATGGCAGCATTCCTGCACTTCGGCTATTGCCGATTCCCTGGTTTCACCCGCCGTCAAACGCCTGTCCAGATGAATTGCTGCCAGATCCGGCACGGCGCACTGGCTTGGGGAATCTGAGGTGAAAATTGTTGTAGTAATAGAGCCTTTGCCCAAAAAATCATCATTCTTGAGCCGTTTTTGCAGTTTCTCTATTTCCAGCACGATACGCGCCATTTTATTGATGGCATTATCGCCTCTCTCCGGTGCGGAACCGTGGCAGGATATACCCTTAACCTCCACGTCAATTTCCATTCTGCCCCGGTGACCGCGGTAGATGTTCAAACTTGTAGGCTCAGTGCTGACCACCAGTTCCGGCTTTATACAGTATTCTTTTATAAGATGCTCCCAGGCGATGCCGTCGCAGTCTTCTTCCATGACTGTTCCGGTAAAGAGTATCGTAAATTCACTGTTCAGATCAAGTTCCCTGATGATGCGCGCCGCTGTCAGCATGGCTGCCATGCCGCCTAACTGGTCCGAAGCTCCCCGCCCCCAGACCCGTTCGTCACGTATCTCACCGCTGTGCGGCGGGAAATCCCAGTTGGCTTTATTACCCGGATATACGGTATCTATATGGGCATCGAAGGCTATAATCCGTTTACCATTGCCCATCCTGCCGATTATACTTCCCAGTTCATCTAATCGTACTTCCTCAAATCCCAGATTTTCCATTTCAGTCAGCAGCAATTGCACCATGTCATTTTCTTTACCGGAAAAAGACGGCGTCTTTATCATTCTACTTAATCGTTGTGCTGTTTCCTGTTCGTATGTCTGAGCGAGTTCTCTTATTTTTCGGTAAATATTGCTCATTCTATATCCTTAATAAATAATCATATCTTTCAGTTAAAATTGCGATAAATATTTCCAGTTGTTCCGCTTCTCTGCTGCCTGGCTCGCTGGTATTCCTTTGGAATCTGTACTCTGCTTCGCCGTTAATGTCAAGATATATTCCGTCATTATCACTTTCCAGAAATGCTTTCCGGTCATGGAATAACGTGAATTTATCTTTGTAAGGCGCTCCGTTAAAAGGACAGAAAGTTTCACAGTTGCCGCACTTATTGCATAATTTATCAATGTGCAGAATCTGAGAGAAATTTCTGAATAAGGGTGAATCAATCTTCAGGGCAATATTAGCCCGGTTAGGGCATACTTCCACGCATTTATTGCATAGGATATCACATTCCAGGCAGCGATCACTTTCTACCGATTCACTGGTTATGCTGCTGATTTCCGCTTTTCTTTTCCGTAGATCTGCCAGATTTGCTTCCAGAGATTTTTCCGGAACTAATGGTTCTGCCCATTTAGCAGCAATATTTTCCTTTTTCAGTATCTCTTCCGCAGCTTTCATGCCATCTGCCATCGCCTGCACTACCGAGGAAGGCCCCCTGAAGGCGTCTCCAATTAAATAAACATTTTCCAGATTAGTCTTGAAATTATTGATCAGGTTTATGCCGTTTGCTACCAGAAAGCTCCGGTCAACTTCTTCACCTATAGCCGAGATTATCAGGTCAGCAGCAAAGGCAATTGATTCCTCTCCACTGGGGTGTACGCTGCGCCGTCCCCGGCTGTCCGGTTTTCCTGTTTCCATTGGCTGACAGTATAACTGATGATCTACCAGCCTTACAGGCTGAAGAAGCTCTTTGAAAACTACACCTTCTTCCAGGGCATTATCAAATTCCTCCCGGTCTGCGGGCATTTCTTTTTCTGTTCTGCGGTAAATCAGTGTTACGTTTTTCACCTCCGGCAGCCGCATCGCTGCCCGGGCACTGTCCATCGCTGAATTTCCTCCGCCTGCTACAATTACCTGGCTGCCGCGGAATTGTTCCGTTTTACCTGCCTTGCAAAGCTTGAGAAAGTCCAGTCCACTCAGTAATCCTTTCCCGTCTCCTGCCAGTTCCATATCTTTACTCTCACTGGCTCCTACTGCCAGTAAGATATATTTATATCCCCGTTTTTGCAGTTGTTCCACACTTACCTGTTCATTACAGGTTATTTCCACTCCACTATGCCTTATCAGTTCAATATCGCGGTCAATCACATCATCCGGCAACCGGAATCCCGGAATAACATTTCTTACCAGACCCCCTGCCCGTGTTTCTTTCTCAAAAACCGTAACTGACACGCCCTGTTTTCTGAGGAAATATGCTGCTGCCAGTCCGGCGGGTCCCCCTCCGATTACTGCTGCATTAACGCTAATAGTCTCCACTGCTGTCACTTGCGGAAGAAATTCCTGATAACCCTTTAATACAGCTTCTTTTTTCAATTCCCGTATCATAAGCGGTGACTCATAATCAATGCGCGTGCAGTGCATACGGCAGGGATGCTCACAAATATAACCGGTAATGTGGGGCAGAGGATTGCGTCTGGCTATAATTTCCAGAGCTGCTGCATAATTACCTGCTTTCACTTCGCGTATATATGCCGGTACATCCTGTTCCACAGGGCAGCCGTTACTGCAGCTTGCCTGCGCACAATCCCAGACAGGCAGACTGTTTTTCGTTTTAAGTCGATGTGAATACTTAGTATATCTCGCATTGGGAAGCAGAGCTTTTGCTGCTGTTTCCTGCAACTTCAGCTTATCAATAATTTTCGGGAACTGCTCCAGGTTTTCCAGTATTTCCGCCATCTGCCGCAGTCTTCCGTAACCTCCCGGCTTTAATAGATTTGTTGCCAGCGTTATCGGATGAATTCCGCAATTACTAATTTCGGCAATATTGTCTGCTTCGGCTCCTCCACAATAAGAGATGGTCAGTTCCTCACCGAAATCATTATATAACTGTGCCGCCAGATTCACAGTTAAAGGATACAAAGCCTTGCCGCTCATATACATTTCGTCTCCCGGCAGCAATTCCTTTTTATTCTGTACCGGCAAAGTGTTAGACAGCTTGACCCCAAAAGTCAGCTTCCTTTCCCGGGCATAAGCCAGAAGGTTTCCCAGCATTTTCTGTGCTGCTTCGTATTGCAGATCATTGGCAAATGATTCAAAGGAAAGAGGACAGTTAAAACCCAGTTTCTGCAGGGTGCTGTTTACAAAATCATAACCAAGCAGGGTGGGATTAAGCTTCACAAAAGTATGCAAACCCTTTTCACCCATTAAATAACGGCAGATGGATTCCTGCTCTGCCGGAGGACAGCCATGCATCGTGGAAAGCGTGATTGAGCGAGAGATTTGAGATGGAACGACAATATTTTCACCGCTAACCATCCGCATCTCTTCCTGGCATTGTAAAAAGAACTTCTCCTCTCCTGCTTCTTTCAGATATTCAATGAAATTATCTATCTTGGTAGTTTTAATACCAGCCAGGTCATAGCCAACGCTCATGTTAAAAATAAATCCGCTTTCCGGGCATACCCGCCAGTCCAGGGCATATTTCAGGTAATGCAGTATAAACCATGCTTTCACGTATTCCTGGTATGCTTCTTCCACCGTCAATTCAGTTGACCATTCCGTATTATAACCCTCATGCTCCGCTTCAATGCACGGTTTCGGAACGTCCAGTTCATCCATCACCTGCACGGTTTTTAATTCAAAAAAACGAGCTCCGGTCAAATAGGCAGCAACGATATTCTGGGCGCATTGAGTATGCGGTCCCGCTGCCGGTCCCAAAGCAGTTTCGTAATATTCACCCCAGAGCCGGTAACCGCTCTTATCCTGTTTGTGAAAAAAATTGCTTTCAGCTATCCCGAATATGCTTTTCTCCTGCTTGTATTCGGTAATGATCCATTCCAGTAATTCTCTGAATGCTACCGGTTTCATCACTTCACTCATCTTGTCCTCCTGCCCGTTTCCTCAAAGCGCTTGAATAATGCTCTTGAGATGCTTAAAGACTTGCGCTTTAATTCATAATACGGGTCCACCATTAGTTCATTATCAAAAAGCGGCACTTCTCCGCCTTTAACCACATATTGTGCTTTCGCTTCTGTTATTCCAAAGATGAAATGCCCCAGGAAGGTTTCATCATTCAAAGGCGTTGCCGGCAGATAATCAAATACTGCCAGATCCGCCTTCTCTCCCGCATTTATACCCAGGTCAAAGCCCCAGTCTGTTTTTAATTTATATCCCTGCCACAGCATTGATCCCATTTCCCCAAAACCAATATCCGCATTCCGGTTCTGGTATTTCAGCATCAGGTAAGAATTCTTGAGAGCCTTCAACGCACTCGAATGCATCCCGTCCGTGCCCACAACGCAGGCTATGCCCTGTTCCCATAATTTATGAAAATCTGCCACATTCAAGCCGTTATTCATATTGGAATCCACTGCCTGGGCCACAAATACCGGCTTGCCTGTCAATATTTCCAACTCTCCGGCATCCAGATTACTGCAATGCACTAGCAGCGAATTTTTCCTTAATAACCCAAACTTATCTAATCGTGCCAGAACGCTCATGCTGTGATCTGTCCGGCATTTTTCTCCATCATATACGTCTTCTCCCACATGAATGTGAATCGGCAGGTTTCCGCTTTTTGCCGCTATTTCTCCCATACTTTCATCACTCAAGGTAAAGGAAGCATGCATTCCCAGCATTCCCTTCACTTTCCGTTCTTCCGCAGCAAATCTCAGGTTCTCAGCCAGCGACCTGGCAAAGATATCTTTCCCGTTACGGTCGGATATTTCAAATGCCAGTGTGCCCTGCACTCCATAAGCCTCAAAAACCTCTGCCATTTTGCTCAGGGAATTCTCTATAAAAGGTACTGAAATGTGATGGTCAAAAACAGTGGTAACCCCCTGCTTCAGGCATTCTTCCATCGTTAATACGGTGGAGAGCAGCATATCTTCTTCCGTTAAAGACCTGTCTAAACGCCACCATAAATTCTCCAGATTACCCAGAAAATTGTGGAATGGCGTTTCGCACGGTATCCCTTTTGATAAAGTGGAATATATATGATGATGTGCATTAACCAGTCCCGGCATCACTACTTTCCCTTCGCAGTTGATCTCTATAAAAGGTCTGTCTTCCGGTATCTTTTCCTGGATTATGCCTTCTACAATTGCCATATCCCCCTGAGAAATCCTGAAATGTCCTTCTTCCGGATAAACAAATAAACCATTCTTTAATAATACATCCATAAATCTATCCTTATAATTAATGAATATTAAGCCAAGAGTTTTGGACGGTACTCCGGACAAGACTTTTGAGCAACACAATCCATTTCCCAGCTCAAGTCGGATTCCAAAAGTCTTGCCCGAAATACGTTCAAAACTCTTGTAATCCTTAGACCCAAATCAGTTTCCCAAAAAATCTCCGCTTCCCGCTTTCGCCAGAATACCCTTATTCTCCTCATAAATCACTTTTCCCCGCAAAATAGTCATCACAACTTTTCCCCGGAAAGTCTCATCTTCCCACGGAGATATTTTCCCTTGCGATAAAAACTCCTCTGCCTTTACTTTCCAGTGCTTACGGGGATTCACTAATACCAGGTCAGCATCCTTTCCCACTTCAATGGAACCCTTACGTTTTGCCAGTCCGTAACGCTCCGCTGCCTTGGAAGAAGTTATTTCTAAAAACCTCGCTAATCCGAGCCTCTTCTGAAAATAACCTTCTGATAGCAGATAGGGAAAAAGTGTCCCCGTTCCAGCTATCCCGGAATAGTCACTCCAGATTGAGCCCGTTGCTTTATCTTCCAGCCGGCAGGGTGCATGGTCAGAAGCCACAAAACTGATGTTGCCATTAGCCAGTTGTTTCCATAATTCTTCGTGTGCCGGTGCCTGCTTGATGCACGGTGCCACTTTCAAAATGCTGCCCTGCTTCTGAAAATCAGAAAAACTGAATGCCAGATAGTGGGGACATGTCTCTACACTGATGCCAGCCTTGAAAGCAATTTCTGCTGCTTCGCCGCTGCTGATATGTACAATGTGCAGGTCGCCGTCTGTTTTTGCCAAGATTCCTTTTGCCCGGTAAATAGCCTCCATCTCCGCCGCTTCCGGACGTGAACGGTAATAATTTAATGGTTTGTTACCCGTCTGCCTTTCTCTCTTTTCCGCTTTTTCAATGAATTTCCCGTCTTCCGCGTGTAATAACACGGGCAATCCCAGTCTTTTACTAACCAGCAGAACCTTTTCCAGTTGCTCATAATTTAAAGCCCCGAAACTTTCCATCCCTGATATCAGATAAGTTTTATAACCCGCCACGTAAGGTGCCAGTTCTTCCATATCGATCTCAAACGTTGCAAAATTATTAGCGGAAACTCCCCCATAGAAAGCGTAATCAATAACGGACTGCTTTTTCACGGCTGCCAGTTTATGTTTCAGATGCGCCAGATTTGTGACCGGAGGCAGGCTCGTGCAGGGCATATCGATAACTGTCGTCACCCCGCCACTGGCAGCAAAACTGCTCCCATGATAAAAATCTTCCCGCTCTTCAAATCCCGGAGTGTCAAAATGTACATGGGCATCAACGGCTCCCGGAAATACGTAAAGCCCTTCTGCATCAAGACATTCTGCACCCTCAGGCGCGTTATCAAGGATGGCGGATATCTTCCCATCCCGTATCTCCAGCGTACTTTTCACAAATTCACTTTTCCCAGGAAAAGCTACCAGTCCATTCTTTATTATCATCTTTATAACCCTTATCTGTTTTTTTAACTTAACTCCCCTTTATGTCAACTTTTTTCGGTAACTATCCTGACATGTCACTTTTTAATCCATCCATTCAGTTTGCCGTGCTTTATCATTGCCAAAAAAAATCCACTTCTATATTTGACCTCATCTTCTAAAAAATTAGCATAGGAGAATAATATGGTGATAGCTCAAAATAAAGTCCATAACCTGAAAAAATGGTTTTTGCAATATACGGAATCATATACAAAGTGCATAGATAACCACAACATCAACCTGAAACTGGAACACACCTTCAAGGTCTGTGACGATATCATTACCATCGGCAGAATACTTAATTTGAAACCGGTTGAACTGCGTCTCGCTGAGATCATGGGTTTATTCCATGACGTCGCCCGCTTTGAACAATATAAAAATTATGGCACCTTCAATGATAGCGCTTCCATAAATCATGCCGAACTGGGAGTGGAAATACTAAAAAAGGAAAACGTTTTGCACGATCTCGATAATGAGGCTCAGCAGATTATTCTTAAAGCCATCCTCTATCATAATCGGCTTCACCTTCCGGCTGATGAAGCGGAAGAAATTCTCTTTTACAGCAAACTACTCCGTGATGCCGATAAACTCGATATCTTCCGCATTGTCACCGAATATTATGCACTACCTCAGAAACAGCGCAATAAAACACTGGAACTCGAGCTGCCGGAAACTCCCGAATTCTCAGAAGATATTCTGCAACAGGTTACTGACGGTAAGGATGTAGATTATCACACTTTAAAATCCTTCAATGACTTCAAACTCCTCCAGGCTGGCTGGGTATTCACCCTGAATTTCACTCCTACCCGTACCCTCCTGAAAAACCGGCACTACCTTGAGATTATCCGGAAAAACCTCCCTGCCGACCCACGTATTACTGCCCTTTTCACTAAAATAAACAATCACCTCACTCAATATTAAGCTCATTAGTCACTTACTTTTAACCCATATTGTGCAGTAAGCTTTTGCAAAGAGTACTAAGGTTCTGAGTGCAGAGAAGTTAGAAAATTATCAGTGAATATTTTTGATATTTATGATCATTTTGTAACTTTCTCTGTGCCAGAAACCTGGAGCTATTTGTGAAATCTTACTGCACATTATGGGTTTAATATTCTTAAAAAATGTAGATCAATCTTTCCGGATTGATACTTTTACTTAATTACGATGATTATGCTTCAACTTTGTAACATATTAACAGGTATCCAGTTTTTCGGTTGTGAACAAAACCAGAGGCCGAAAGAGTCGTGTTTATTCCCTAAACCGCGCTTTGGTGAACGCCCACTCATAACGTTATCTCTAAAACAGAGTGATAATCCTGGCATCCCCCCGTTTTATTATTCATGATTTGTGGTAACTTCTTATTTTATAAAGTAATATTTAGGATTTATTTCTTATAATTCCCGGTACGGGATAAATTTGTATAGCGTAAGGTTGCACAGAAGGTGCTACCTTATATAAAAAATGAGCCCCTCCCCACCCCATCGGCGCTGCGCGCCGATGGGGTGGGGGTATATGCATCATTCATAAGGTAATCTCGGAGTACCGAGCCAACCTTACGCTATACGAATATATCCCTTTCAGGGAAATGAAACTTCACAAAAGGCGAGATATTTAAAAATTTCGGGGGGATGTTAATAAAACAGAGTGATAATCACCTTGACAAATTCACAACTAACAAAATAGTTATTTTATGCAAAAATATTTAAACGCAATAATTATTATCCTGATACTTGTAATCGGGTTTTCCTGCACTTCTGAGAATAAATCAGAGGTTGATAAACGCAATATGCTGTTCAATTTTGACAGTACGCGCGTGGAGAAAGCTGTTTTACTCGGAGATAGCGGAATTCAGGTTAATCCACCCAAAGGAATGGTTGATTTTACTGCTCAAATTAATGATAAATCTCCAATACTTTCACAACTGCCTTTTAACGTTGCAAAAGAAAACTGCAGTCTCTATTTTAATCAGGAAAACAACAGTGTAATGATAACCTCATATTCACCGGTTCCTCTTGAAGTCAGGCAACTGGAAATTACCGGTAATATGCCTTTGCAGCTAAATTCTAAGGATAGTTTTATTAAAGATGGCATCTCATTTTATCAGTATGTTTATTCCGATACAAAAAATGTTATGCTGGTAATATTGATACCAGATCATAATATCGTTTTTGATATAATTTATATGATTCCGCGAGAATCTTATAACGAATATAGTAGAAATATTGAATCCTCACTGGGTTCGGTAATAAAAAAGGAGGTAAAGAAAGTATGAGAAAAGCGATGATTATTTTACTCGCCGTTGCGATGCTCTTTGTAGTATCCTGCTCAGTTAATGTGCACAAAGTTGGCAAAGGTGCTATGGGCAACGAAGAAGTTACCGCAAGACAGTGGTATATTGTTGCCGGGCTGGCTCCGATTAATGAAGTTGACACCAATGCTATGGCTGGCGATGCCACTGATTATGAGATCACAACACAGCAGACTTTCATTGATGGTGTGATTTCTTATTTCACTAGTGGTCTGATTACCTGCAGAACAGTAACTGTTAAGAAATAATTTACTGAAAAGCAATTTAAAAGCAGCCTCTAACGAGGCTGCTTTTTCTTTTTAACCCATATTCTGCACTCAAATTCTTACAACTCTTCATCAAATCCTACTGCACAAAATGGGTTTAACTGTTTTAGTCTTCGATCTTACTTCACCGGAACATAAATATCAAACTCCGAATCTGCTGCTCCAAACTTGAACCGGTCATCATACCACTCAATTTCTGCTGCTGCTGCCAGCTCATATTCCGAATTCGGCAGCCATTCGGCATATATGTACTGGTAGGTAGCATTCAACGTATCCAGTGCTCCTTTATGGGTAAATACAGCATATTTCTGTGCCGGAATATCCAGCGTTTCCATACCTGGCGGGACTTTCTCGAAATTCTCCACCAGCATTCCCGAAATATAGGCAAATTGGGTATTTTCATCAAAATCAGAAGTATCCACATGCGGACAGATGCCCACGCATACTCCCTTGATTGCGATATTCTCCACCTCGTTCCAGCGGGCATTAAATTTGTCCCATAATTGCGGAATAGTATTATTCTTCTGGGTGGTGACCACTTTCATACCGATAACCTTCATCGCTTCTTTTTCAATGATTTTAACATCCATAATCCTTACTCCTTTCTTAAATCTTTCTTCCAGATCAATTGCCTCAAAATAAGGAAAATCTGCCCTGGTTCTGCGCAGTTTACCCGGCGTGATCCCGAACTGCTTCTTAAATGCGCGCGTAAAAGCAGCCTGAGATTCAAACTGATAACGTCTGGCAATCTCTGCTATTGGTCGCAAAGTGAAGATCAATTCTCTACCTGCCTGCGATAGACGACGCTGACGGATATAATTCTTCGGAGTTGTGCCCACCACGTTCAAAAACATGCGGTGAAAATGGTACATACTGAAATTAGCCACATCAGCAATATCTTCCAGAGATATCCAGCAGGTCAAACGACCCTCAATGAAAACCAGAGCTTTCTGCATTAACCGGGTATAATCCATTTGCTTTTCCTTTCTTTTTTTGACATTTTCTGCTCTAACATTTTTCAAATAGATTGGTCAAATTATTTTTTCATGTTCCGGTCTGTGTCGTCTCTTAAAAATATATGTTTTTCAGGATAATCTATAATTATCTGGTCTCTCCCCGATTATATTCAAACTATATTCGCTTATCCGTTCTAAAATTATTATGTCAGCCCATTGATTTATTCTTTTTTTTCAGAAAAACTGCTGCCGGTGATTTGGTTTTAGTAAAGGTCTATCCTCAGAAGACGGCTTTCGATATCTCCATTCTTTAACAATTTATTCATTTTGTAGCGGAGACGCAGCGCAAAGGCAAGTTCCTTGCTGCCCACGAGCACGTAAGCGCGACTCCCCTGGCATTTTTGTTTGAGAAAGTCACCGAGTTCTTTGAGGATTTTTTCTGCTTCGCCTTCATAGAGACGTTTACCGAAAGGTGGATTGGTGGCAATGACCATATTTTCCAGTTCATCTATTTCCCGATAATCCAGTCTTTTGATCACCACATTTCTACCCTGGCTGAAAGTGTTGCAATTGCCGATGCTGGCATGCACGCAGACTCCGGCAATATCGCTGCCGGCGAGCAAGCCTTCGGGTAGATCGCGAATATTGTTATCAGCAGCAGCTTTTAATTTATCCCACAGTTCTTTATTGAATCCCGGCATCCTGAATATACCCCATTCTTTTCTTAAAAATCCGGCAGGAATCCGGCAATAATGCATGATGGCCTCAGTGAGAATGGTACCGGAACCGCAGAATGGATCATAAAGCATCTGTTCGCCATTCCACAGCGTTAGTCGTATGATGGCAGCAGCGAGAGTTTCCTGCAAAGGAGCTTTCACTGTTTCCTTGCGGTAACCGCGTTTATGCAGCGGTTCGCCACCCAGATCGATACTGATATTTGCCCAGTTCTCGCTGATGTGAAGATTAAAACGCACATCTGCTTCTTTGGCATCAAAATCGGGCCGGGCATCAAACTTCTCCCGGAATACGTCACATATCGCATCTTTCAGAACCTGCCCCGCATACATCGAGTTAGATATCTTGCTATTGGACACGTTACTGTTAATGGCAAATTTTTCTTTCAGGTCGAGAAACTGCGTCCAGTCGATCTGCATTGCTGATTTGTGCAGGTATTTTTCCGAATGGCATTGAAAACTGATGAGCGGTGCCAGAATCCGTGAACAGATACGCGTTTGATAAAGAATACGGTAAAGTGTTGCCTCGTCGGCAGAAAATGAAATGCCGCGATAGGTGGTCTGAATATCGGCTGCGCCGAGTTCCTGCAGTTCCAGGGCGGCAATTGGTTCCAGGCTGCCGGCTACCTGGGCAAAATATTTACTGTTTTTTTGATATTCCATTGGGTGATATTCTGGAGTGCGGGATTAGCGTCAATAGATTTGTCGAGGTCATACTTACTGTACGCTGGCGAACAGTTTTCGTTGACATAATTTCTTCCCGAATTAAATTTTGAGGTTGAAGATATATTGGCGATGAGCGAAGCTGTTATGGAATACAAAAACACCAGAATACTGCCAGTGGATGACAATGAGGACATACTTTTCAGCCTCAAGCTGCTGCTGAAGAACAAGGTCGGCTTACTTACCATGGAAAAAGATCCTGCCCAGATACCGCAACTGCTGAAAAAACAGGATTATGATCTGATATTACTGGATATGAATTTTACGCGGGATTCAATCAGCGGTCAGGAAGGTTTTTGTTGACTGAATCAGGCCAGATAAACTATTAATTTATATAAAAATTAATGATAGAGAAATAATCATGATCAGTTATGAAGAAGAAATAAAAAGGTATGAAGAAATACTGGGCGTTAGTGGTGAGGAAAGCGTAGTTAGTATGGCAACATTAAGAAAATATATCAAATATCTTCAAAAAGAGCTGGAGATGCCCTGTGAGTTAACCGGCATACAGGATTTTCGATGGGAAGAATACTATGTTCTTGGACCTGGTGATATTGATGAATATGAGGAATTAAAAAAAACTCGACCATCATATACTGATACTTTCAAGCTGATAGCTGTAGAAAATGACATAACAGAAAAAAGACATGGTATCATGGTAAGTGTAAGAAGGGGACAGCAAAAATTTTATTTACCTTTGCAGGATTTAAAAGCAATAGATAAGAAATCCCTTAATTACAAGTTAATTGATGAGTATTGTTCCTGGATAGTGAACTACTAATTTATTTTATGAATGCTATAAATATAAGATATTAAATAAAATCAAGATAACTTTAAAGGATGTATTATGAATATCAAGAAAATTTCGCGGTTACTTATTATACTTATCACTATCTCAATAATGATTATTTCATGTGATAATATGTCAACCAATAATAGCAGTACAATTACGAACATAATTGAAACCGATGGTTATGGAAATTTAACCGGTGAAATTGATGATGACTACTGGTCAGAAATCTGGCCTGATTTGGTTAGAACTTATGTGGGGAATAATATAACGGTTTCCAATGTACATATTGAATTAGATCATTATGATCTATCAGGTAATCTAATCATAAAGAATTATAGTATAGAAGATCTAATAATATATTCTTCAATTATTTCTCCATTCATAGTCAATCCTGATTCACTTTTAATCCAGAGTAATTCTCAGGAGGAAATTACTATATCTCTTCCATACATTGATTCATCAGAAGTCTTTCAGGAAGAATTAATAATTTTGTCCTATTCAGAAGACTTAATAACAAATCACGACAATATTATAGTTGAAATATCGGCAGTTTATGATGGTAATCCCATGGAATTACCAATTCTTTATGGAGTATGTCCAGCATATCCTAATCCGTCTTCCAGTCTTGTTTTATTACCATTTGTGCTGGAAGAAGCAGTTGATGCATCTTTATACATTAGAAACAATGCTGGAGAAGTAGTAAAACTCCTTGCTGAGGAACATTTTTATTCAGACATAATCAATGAGGTTATCTGGGATTTAAAAGATAACAGCGAAATCATGGTTTCTCCGGGAATATATGAAGCAGTATTAGAGCTTGGATCAGAGGATATACTGGGGACGTGGACACTTAGGGTAATAAACTGATTCTTGATCTGCTGATAATTGTAATTACGTGAATCCATTTTTTTTTATTCTAATAATGTGAGTTTACTACTTTTTTTATACTCCTCAGCCTGCATTTTGAGTATATACACACAGGAAGAAAAATTTTCAAATGGGTGGTTACTGCTAGTCCAGAATTATCGTTATTTAGTGCAGGAGTTCACAAATTGTACTACTGATAATCGGGAGCACAGAGAAAGTTAAAACCTTACCACTCCTGGCAAAATCCTATCACACAAAATGGGAAAAAAGGGAGATAAGATATTGCCTGTACGCTAGCGGACAGTATTCATTGACATAATTTCTTGCCGGATTAAATTTTGAGGCAGAAGATAATTTTGCAAAGAGGGATGCAGTTATGGATTATAAAAACGCCAGAATTCTGGCAGTGGATGATAATGAGGACATACTATTCAGCCTTAAGCTGCTGCTGAAGAACAAGGTCGGTTTACTTACCCTGGAAAAAGATCCTGCCCAGATACCGCAACTGATGAAGAAACAGGATTATGATCTGATCCTGCTGGATATGAATTTTACTCGAGATTCCATCAGCGGACAGGAAGGTTTTTACTGGCAGGAGCAGATCCTGGCCATAGATCCGGAAAGCGTCATTGTTTTCATTACTGCTTATGGTGATGTGGAACGCGCAGTGCAGGCTATTCGCAAAGGAGCCGTGGATTTTGTACTCAAACCCTGGCAGAATGAGAAACTGCTGGCAACCATATCATCAGCCTTAAGGTTACGGCAATCACGGCAGGAAAACGAGAAACTGAAAAATCTGCAGAATACTTTATCTTCCACCCTTGATCAGCCTTTTCAGGATTTTATTGGTCAATCAGTGGCGATGCAGGAAGTATTTCAAACTATTCGTAAAGTGGCACATACAGATGCTAATATATTGATCCTGGGAGAGAACGGAACCGGAAAGGAGCTGGTGGCGCGGGCTTTACATCGCAATTCACCGCGTAATAAAAAGATATTTCTATCAGTGGACCTGGGTTCGATAACGGAAACTCTCTTTGAGAGTGAACTTTTCGGTCACGTGAAGGGTGCGTTTACAGATGCGCGAACCAATAAACCGGGGCGCTTTGAAGTAGCAGAAGGTGGGACGCTTTTTCTGGATGAAATTGGTAATTTAACTTTACCTTTGCAATCAAAGCTCTTGACGGTGATTGAGAAACGGGAAGTTACCCGGGTGGGAGCTAATCATCCGGCACCTGTCAACGTGAGGCTCATCTGCGCTACGAATATGCCACTCTACCAGATGATTGCGGAAAACAGATTTCGTCCCGATCTGCTATACCGTATCAATACGGTGGAAATAAAAATACCGCCTTTACGTAATCGTACGGGTGATATAAAGTTGCTGGCAGAGCATTTTTTGAAAAAGATAAATCAAAAATATAACAAAAAAGTGAAAGGGATAAGCGCAACAGCATTGCAGAAACTGGAAAATTATCCCTGGTTCGGTAATGTGCGGGAATTACAGCATGCCCTGGAAAGAGCTGTGATAATGGGAGACGTGGAAATATTGCAGCCGGAAAACTTTCTGCTGGCTCCTTGCGAAGAAAAAGCCGGTAATTTTGGTTCAGACAGCCACAATATTGAAGATGTGGAAAAAGCACTCATCGAGAAAGTGGTGAGAGAGAAAAGCGGTAATATTTCGGCAGCAGCCAGAGAATTGGGACTTACGCGTGCCTCTCTCTATCGCAGGTTAAAAAGATATGGTATATAAAAACTTCAAGCTTAATTGCGCAATTAGATTGCTATTGATCACTATCAACCTTCTGATGTCGTTCATAACCTTCTACACGATGGATTATTACATAACCCCGATCCTGCTCCTGGTAATTGCCGCACTTCAGTTCTTGTCGCTGCTTAATTACATACAAAAGACCAATCAGTACCTGACTAACTTTCTGGAATCTATCCGTTATGCGGATTTTACCCGGTCTTTCAAGATAGAGGGTTTAGGCTCGAAATACGATGAACTGAAATCTGCTTTTAATGCCGTAATCAGTGATTTTCAAAGCATACGCTCACAGAAGGAAGAAAATTATCATTATCTGCAGAACGTTATACAGCACATAGGTATAGCGCTCATTGCCTATACCCGCGATGGTGAAGTGGAATTGATCAATAACAGTGCCCGGAAGCTGTTTCGCTTTAATAAACTGAAAAATATTACCGAGATCAGCGAATTCAGTCCCAAATTAGGTGAAACATTGCTGCAGATAAAAACGGGAGAACATGCACTGCTGCAGATCAATAAAAATGATACTTTTCTGCAACTGGCAATCTATGCTACGGAATTTAAACTTAAAAACCGCTCCATCATACTGGTTTCGCTGCAAAATATTCACTCAGAACTGGAAGAACAGGAAATGGCAAGCTGGCAGAAGCTGATCAGTGTGCTTACCCATGAAATCATGAATTCCATAACGCCAATTGCTTCGCTTTCTTCCACAGTAAATCTGATAATTAATGACAATATCAGAGTAGAAAATGACCATAACTATCTTGACAGTGATACTATTGACGATATTCGCAGCTCAATGGTAACCATCAATAAACGCTCTACAGGACTGATACGTTTTGTGGAATCATACAGAAGCCTGACCAAAATTCCGAAACCGGAATTTGATATTGTGCCCGTGCAGGATATCTTTCAAAATATACATAACCTTCTGGATGAGGAGGTCAGACATCAGCAGGTGCAATTTACTTCTTCCATAAATCCGCTCAGTCTGGAACTGACAGCGGATCAGGAACAAATTGAGCAGGTACTGATAAATCTGATCAAGAATGCCCTGCATGCTCTCATCGGTAGAGAAAAGCCGGAAATTACTCTTTCTGCCAGTCTGGACAACCGCAGCCGGATAACAATTAAAGTGACTGATAACGGTAGTGGCATTATGCCTGAAGTACTCGACAAAATATTCATCCCCTTCTTCACGACAAAACCCAGTGGCTCTGGCATCGGGCTTAGCCTGTCAAGGCAGATATTGCGCAACCACGGCGGCACGATTTCAGTAGATTCCGAAGCCAATAAATACACAACATTCACCCTGAAATTCTGATCCGGAATTTATATTGGAGTATCTCCTAATTCAAGCTAACAACGCATTTCAGGCCCCCCTCATATAAGGCCTATTAGTCCTATAAGTTCCCTTCCAAAATCAGGATCAGGATTCTCAGAATTCATAGATTTACTGGATTGTCGTTTAATCATCAATTAGCCAATTGACTAATTGCCTTTTTAATGTGCTCTTAAAACAGCCTAAATCCTTAGATATTAAGATATTACTGCATTTTCAAGAATCTCACAGCATTTTCCGTGCGATAACAAAGCACAATCTAACGAAATTCTGTTAGATTGTGCTTTGTTATCCCAAGGAAAAAGCCATGAAAAGCCAAATGTCTGGTAATAAAAGACATCGCTATAGAAATGTGCAAACTGTTGCAGCAATTGACCTGGTTTAGATCTGGCCTTCACTTTTATGATTATTTTTATCCGCAAAATCCATCCGATCCGCGGTTTAAGAAATTCCTGAATTCTTAGTTTCTTGACCAGAGACCTAATTTGTTGCCTTCGCTGTCTATGATGTGGGAAGAATAACCGTATTCGTCACTGATCTTCATTTTGGGATAAATAACTTTTCCCCCGGCAGCTTCCACTTTATCGAGAACAAGCTGCAGATCATCACCGCAGGTGAGGTAAAATACGCATCCGTTACTGCCAGCCATGTAGCCTTCTCCCTGCACGAGAGCCCCGCTCATTTTCGGGAAAAAAGCCATATAGTAGCCGCCATTTTCCTGCCATTCCAGTTTGACGCCGAATATTTCGGCATAAAATTTGGCAGCCCTGGTTCTGTCTGCTACCGGGATTTCATAAAAACAGGCTTCGATATTCATCATAACTCCTTCGATTTTAAAACACAAGATAATGCTTGATACTGTCAAGGCAAAATATTATTCATTAGTCACAAACTCCTTAAATAAAACATCTATTGGTGAACGTCTGACTAAGGAATATGCCTTCCAGATCTAATATGCGGAAGTAGATTTGAAACTGAAATTATAATTATTGGTTGACATAAGTTAGAGTTAATTATAAAAATTGATCATTAATATATATACTATAATTATGAGGTAGTTATGAAAAAGTTTACTGTTGTGTGTTTTTTACTCTGTATGGTGATTCAGGCTGCTGGTGATGGAGTTGAACCGGAAGGTATTGGAACAGAAGATGAACCATTTCTGGTAGGTGCCCTTGATAATCTGTTATGGATGAGCACAAATGAAGATAGCTGGGATTGCTGGTTTGAGCAGATAGATGATATAGATGCTGCAGAGACATTGAACTGGAATTCCGGAGCAGGTTTATCTCCGATAGGATGGTGGGAAAGCGCTATAACAAACCAGCCATTTACAGGTCATTACAAAGGAAATTATCATAAGATAAGCAATTTATACATCAATCGAGGATCGGAAGACGCCGTTGGACTTTTCGGATATGCTGTCGGTGCAGAACTGGTTGAAATAGTTCTGACGGGAGCAGAAGTCAGTGGGGATGACTATGTGGCGTGTCTGATTGGATACAATCAGGTAAGCACGATAGATAATTGTTCTATAGAGGGTACATCAAATGGGGATTGGTGCACAGCATTATTATGCGGATATTGTAATGGCTGGGGAATAACTTTATGCTTTGTTTCAGGTGAAGTGCACGGAAGTGATTATGCCGGAGGGCTAATCGGTAAAAATTTAAACTATTCAACTGTGGAGCAAAGCTGTTCATCAGGAGAGGTATATGGCGAGAACAAAGTTGGTGGTTTAATCGGTCATAATTTGAATTCGAGTATTTATAATTGTTATTCTACTGCTTCTGTGCAAGGTGAAAATTATATTGGGGGACTATTAGGACATAACCAGGGATCACAAATCAACCAATGCTATTCCTCAGGAAATGTGGAAGGTGTAAATATTACCGGTGGACTGGCAGGGTATAATAATAATTTTATCATAGACTGTATCTGGAATACGGAGACGAGTGGACAGGATGTGGGAGTGGGATTAAATGAAAATGGTGAAATAGAAACTCTGTTGGGAATGACTATAGCTGAGATGCAGTTTGAGGGCAGCTATCTGAATTCAGGCTGGGATTTTGTGGGTGAAGACGTGAATGGCACCGAGGATATCTGGATAATAGAAGAAGGAATAAATGCTGGTTTTGCTTATATTGCGGAATTAACCTGGGCAATAGCTGATAACATCCTGCATGCTTTTTTCAGAGCTGATAACAGGGAGGTTTTTATCCAGGAAGAAGTACAGTTCATCAATCTTTCCTGTGGTGAAGCAGTACAGTGGGAATGGGATTTTGAATATGATGGAGTGATTGATAGTACAGAACCGGAACCGGTATGGGTATATCCGGAAGAAGGCATTTATTCTGTAAGTCTCAAGGTGAGTGATGAGACCGGTAATACTCAAACCATGGTCAGGGAAGATTATATAGCGGTGACCAATGGAGGAATGCAGCCGGAAGGAGATGGCAGCGAAATAGCTCCTTTTCAGATATTCAGTCTTAATAATCTCATCTGGCTGAGCTCTCATCCGGAAATGTGGGATCGTTATTTTATGCAGATTGCTGATATCAATGCTTCAGAAACGCAGGAATGGAATGAGGGGAGGGGATTTTCACCAATAGGGAATTATGAAAATGGCAGTTTTACCGGGCACTATAACGGTGACGATAACAGGATAGACAGTCTTTATATAAATAGACCTGAGTCTTCAGTGTGTGGTTTTTTTGGTTATACCCATGAAGCACAGATAAGTAATCTGCGATTGACCAATGTGAATATCAGTGGTGACTGGTGTGTTGGCGGAATAGTGGGGGAATGTTATTCCAATACAAGACTAAGTGATTGTTATGTGAGTGGTCTGGTGAATGGTGAGATGGAAGTGGGAGCATTGGTCGGCTTAAAGGTTGGAATTGAAGTTGATAATTGCTTCTATGATCGCGAGAGTTTTTTGATCAATGGAGAAACCCGGATCACACTTGGGGCCTTAAGCAGTGCCATGTTCACAGAATGGCTGGCTAATGATTTGAGTTTGAATATTGATAACTATCTGGCATCTGAAGACGGATATTATTTGATCAATAGTTTAGCTGATCTGGAGGAAGTTTCTGCTTTTGTGTATAATGACGATCTTGCCTTCAAGTTGACTGCTGACCTTGATCTTGCGGGAAATCCGGGATTTTATTTCCCCTTTTTTTGCGGCTGTTTTAATGGTGACGGGCATCAGATAAGCAATCTTTTTCTCGATATGCCGGATTTAGATCAGATGGGTTTATTTGGATATATGGATGATGGGACGATTACAGGTTTGAGAATCACAAATGCCCAGGTGAATGGTTTCGTAGCTACGGGTGCTCTGGCAGGACTGGTTTACAGATCAGAAATCAGTGACTGTTATGCTGATGGAGCTGTGAATTGCGAAAATAGTGGAGGAATGCTGTGCGGCAGTTTTGTATATGACAGTATTCTGAGTAATTGTGGGGCCGGAGGAGATGTGTATTCCGGTCATTATGCCGGAGGTCTTTTGGGGTATATTTACGAAAATGTGACGATTGATAAATGTTTTAGCGAATGTAATGTTGAGGCGGATTATCAGGCAGGTGGACTGATAGGTATAATTAAAGGATCGCTGATAACTAACTGCTATGCGACAGGAGAAGTTCAGGCAAATATGTATGCAGGTGGCTTTTGCGGTTATTGTGAAGATTCTGAGCTTAGTGAGTGCTATGCAGCAGGATTTGTGGCAGCCCAGGAAAATAGCGCTGGATTTGCAGCCAGTAATTCTATGGCGAATATCAGTAACAGTGTCTGGAATAGCGAAACATCCGGGCAAAGTGTGGCAATTGCAGAAAATCAGGGAACCACCAGTGATTTAATATCCTGCACAACGGACGAGATGCAGCAGATGAGCACCTTTACTGATCTGGGGTGGGATTTTGTGGGGGAGACGGTTAATGGATCAGAGGATATCTGGGATATAGAGCTTTCTATTAATCAGGGTTTTCCCTATATTTGCGGACTGGAATGGGCAGACAGTGACGAAGAAGAGCTTACTCCTTCAACTAGCCGGATAATGATATATCCCAATCCTTTCAATCCGCTTGTAAATATATCTTTCCAGGCTCAGCAGAAGGAACGGGTAAAAGTGGAGATTTATAACGTAAAAGGACAGAGAATAGATTCTGTATATGATGAGCAATGTTCTGCGGGAAAAAATAATGTGTTCTGGGATGCGGGAGAAAATCCTTCGGGGATATATTTAATTAGGATACAGGGAAAAAGCTGGCAGGAAAATAAAAAAATCACATTGCTGAAGTAAAGATGCCGTAAATAAGTGATAATTAATATTTGATCAGGAGCATAAATGGAATTTACAAAACGAAAATACGCCGGTGAAGATGATTACTGGCAGATCAGGATATTCTTAAGAGAATGTTTTTTATTGAATGGAAGACGAGAAGACTGCTGGCAGCCGGCTATTCTTGATTACTGGCGCTGGCATATCAACCGCAACTGCTTTGAGCGGGAAATTGATGATCAGATATGGTTGTGGGAAAATCGGGAGAAGAGAATTAGCGCAGTTTTGCATTCGGCAGGGAAACGGGATGCCATTCTTGATATACATCCCCAATATAAATGCTGGGAACTAGAGCAGGAAATGCTGGAAACAGCACTGGATAAATTGAGCGAGAAGCTGGAAAATGGCAGCAGAAAGATTTATGTGTGGTCGCAGCGAAAGGATGCTTTGCGAAACCAGTTACTGACAGATTTTGGATTTGAGCGTCAGGCAATTCAGAGTCGGCAGCGTTATTTTCCGTTAATTGATAAAATTGCCGAGAGTAAATTACCGGCAGATTATAAAATCAGAGCAGTAGGTGGAATAGAAGAACTTCCGGCAAGAAGCTGGGCATCGTGGACGGCATTTCATCCTGATGAACCTGATGAGAAATATGAGGGCTGGGAATGGTATCTAAATGTGCAGAAAGCGCCGCTTTACCGGCGTGACCTGGATCTTGTTGTAGAAGCGCCGGATGGTACGATTGCCGGGTTTGCTACTGTCTGGCTGGATGATCATACTCGAACAGCAGTTTTTGAACCGGTTGGTGTGGATATAAATCACCAGCGGCGCGGGATTGGTAAAGCGCTTCTGCTGGAGGGATTACGTCGCTCCGCAGAAATGGGGGCGACGCTGGCAACGGTAATTTCAGATGAAGAACCGGCACACACATTCTATGAATCCGCTGGTTTTACAGACTATGATATCTGCGATGCCTGGCTGAAAATCTGGTAAAATATTTTACTATTTCAGCAGTAAAATCCGGCCTTCATATGCAGAGGTGCCATTGATCTTCAGATTGAGGAAATAGATCCCGGATGACTGAGGTTTGTGATCTACATCATTTCCTGACCAGATAAGTTTATGTTTCCCGGCTGTCTGTTCCCCGGTGAAAAGCGTATTGATCAATTGTCCCTTCAGGTTATAAATATTTATTTCAACCCGAGCAGCCTGCGGCAGGAAATAGGAGAAAGTTGTTGAGGGATTACAGGGATTAGGGTAGATTTTTTCATTGGTAACAGAAAGACAATCATCATTATTTCCGGTAACTGTTTTTTCCAGAGGATTGGAAAATGCTGCTTCCGCAGTAATACCATTTGTATATTGAGCAATAACTGCATATTGCCAGAGGGCAGGTGTAAGATCAGCCCAGGCTTGATCGATATACTGTGTTTCCGTAACTGTTGCCAGCAATTGCCAGACTTCCGGATTGCCGCTGAAGGATTCCAGGAAAATATATACAGTGTAATTTTCCAGCTGGCGCTCATCCGGCTGAGGAGCATCCCAGGAAACGGTCACTTCTGAATATTGAACAGTTTCGGTGGCGACCACGTTTTCCGCGGGAAAGGCAAGTTCGTTAAGAGTAATAAGACTCAGCGAAATATCATCTATTTCAACCGTGATAACTTCAGTATGAGTTTCATAACCGTCATGTGAAATTTCCAGGGCATAGGTGTCATTCTGAAGCACTTCCGGAAACTGGAAAATCCCGTTCTCGTCAGTTGAGGTTTCATAACTGGTCTGCCCTGTGAGAGAAACCAGGCATTCCGATAAACCAAGGGTGGGAAAATCGCTGGCAGCTACGAGTCCGGTAATGCTGACATCTATATCCGGAGCCGCGATCCAGGCAGCACCGCCGGTGGAATGATATGCCGGATAGGGATTAGGAAATTCTACCCAGGTTCCGCCCACACCTTGAGAAATATCATAGGCAAAATATGGTATGCCGTCATCACCACGGGTAGCAGTGAGAAAAACCGTATTATCGCCAACAGCCATACCGCGACCCTGACCGTTTGTAGCAGGAATAGATCCCGTAAGCAGGATCATTTCACCGCTATCAATGTTTATGGAATAAAGTCCGGATGTACCATATTCGGTGTAGCCATAAAACAGGTCATCAGCGGGATTATAATCAAGAGCGAAAAAACGGTAGGAACCTGTTGCCAGTGCCAGTTCTGTGGCACCAGTAGTAGTATCAATACTGTAAATTCCCAGAGGTGATGCGTAGTTAGAATAGCCCCAGAGCGTATCACGACCATAAGCCAGAGCGCTCATATCGTTGGCAATAGTGCAGATCATCTGCGGATCAAGCTCCAGGCTTGCCTGATATAGATGTGTTGTGAAAGCACCTTCACAGAGATATATGAGCCCATCAGGGGTTGCCGCTGCTCCGCTGACATCCATGGAAAAATGGGTGTTCCAGTTGATATTGGGAAATCCTTCCATATCTGAAATAAAAGTAGGTGGCGTGGAACCTTCCAGCCCGACAAAAAGAGTGCCTTCTGCAAACAAAAATACCGAGAAAAGCAGGAATAAAATTAAAAGCAGTGATCTCATATATAACTCCTATAAAAATATTTAACGAAAAACGACCTGGAGAAAGACATTCTGCATAAAAAACAACATAATAAAACAAATAAGGGCGGAAGCAACAGGCGTGGCAACCCAGCCGATACTGATCTTGCCGAGTGTGTGGAAATTCAGGTTTCTACCGCCTTTGGCAAGACTTATGCCCATCACGGCACCGACAATAGCCTGCGAACTGGAAACCGGCACCAGGGGAAAGGCTGGCAAATGACGGGAAAGCAGAAAATCACGTAAACCTTCGGAAGCAAAGAGGAATAGAACCAGGGAACTTGCCAACACGGCGATCAAGGCGGTGATTGGTGACAGACGAAATATTCCCTTGCCCACGGTCAGCATTACGCGTTTGGAATATGTAAAAACGCCCAGGGCAATGGCGAGTCCGCCCAGTAAAAACAGCTGCTGGACGCCCGTGAGCTGCAGCCAGCCAGTGGTGATATCGCGAAATGGTGAAGAAGGTATAAATACTCCCATTACATTTCCGATATTATTGGCACCCAGACTATAAGAGCCGAAGGCACCCACGATAAAAAGTCCCACCCTGGTGTAATGGTCTAATCTGAGCAGGTGTATGCGTGAGTTATCCAGAATAATTCTAACGATATGATAAATTATTATGGCGAATATCGCCGCCAGTATGGGAGCAAATATCCAGGTGCTGACTATCTTTTGCAGAACCGCAATACTCGTTTGCCTGGCAGAAAAGATATTCCACCCTATAATGGAGCCGACTACTGCCTGGGAAGTGGAAACCGGCAGACCGGCTTTTGTCATCCATAATACCGTGCCGGCGGCAGAAAGAGCGACAACAAAAGCTCCACCGAGAGCATTTACGCTGCCTAAGGCTCCTAATGTTCCCGAAGCGCCTGCTCCACTGACAACTGCACCGATCAGAATAAAAATACTGCAGACAATGGCGGCTGCAGAAAATCTGATCATCTTGGTGCCGACGGCAGTACCAAATATATTGGCGGCATCATTAGCGCCTAATGACCAGCCGAGAAATAATCCGCTGGAAAGAAAAAATATGATCGTACCCATAATGAATTATAGTTTTCGTTTTATGGCATAAACAGCCAGACGCTCAGCAACGGTTTCCGCCGTGTCAGAAACCAGGGCTATTTTTTCTGCAAAATAGCGCAGATGCACGCGTTTGCTGAATTCCGTAAAACCAGGCAGTCTGAAAGCACTGTATTTGATCATTTCTTCCACTTTGTCTGCCTCATGCTCATAGAAATGTACTTTATTAATATATTCATTAACCAGTTTAATTTCCTTGAAAAAAGCACGCGTGGCTTTCACCAGTTCCTCCAGAGCGTTCGCGGATAGTGACACAAGTTCACGATAACTTTCTGTGAGTTCCGGCGGAATCTGGGGCTGCTCTATGGAAAACTGAGCCAGCACTTTTTCACAGACGTCCACCACGTCGTCAATGGTTTCCAGAAGTCCCAGCACATCACCGCGGGATTCCGGTATCAGCATATAAGTATATAGCTGGTGCTTGATTTCGCGGCGCTTTTCATCAGCGGAAGTTTCCAGTTTTTTCATCTGCTCGTTATATTGTTCAAACCTGGCTAAATTACCGTTTAAATAGCATTTAATGCCTTCCAGGAAAACGAGACCGGAAGAACTGACTCGATCCAGATAACTGTCAATATCGCTTTCCAGTTTCCGGGTAACACTCGTAAACATATTTTTCATCTATCCTCCAGTGAAACAGGTATTGATCACCATATTCACAAAAAAACACTATCCTAAGATTCCAATAAACAGATAAATAAGTTAATCAGTTGTCAAGCCTTTCCTGAAATTTTCAAATCCCGGAACGCTGAGCCCTGGCCCGGCTCTTAAACCAATAAACGGCAATCCGTGAAGGGTGAACAGTGATCGGTGAAATATAATCAGGGCAGGGATGCCCTGAGAACGAAGGATTTCCAGACCATCCCTGGTCAGATGTAGGGGCGAATCATCATTCGCCCAATTAATGTCCCTCCCTCTCTGCGGTTGACACCGCATGCATTAGCGGGAGCTAATGCACTCCAAAATAACCTTCACGGCGTTCAGGAGTGAGAAGTGAGACGAATAGATAAGAGTAATATAAAAAGTAAAATGTAAAATTAAAGAGGGTAAAGAAAAGTAAAATACTCTTATCCATTTAATCAGCGGTTAAAATTCTTCTTATGCAATTATTATTTGTACAGCACAACTTTCCTCTGTGCTAAATACTCCCCCTCAGCTTTCATCCTGATAAAACATACTCCCGAACTGACCATTGACCCAGTATTATTCGTCAAATCCCAAAACGCCGTCCGAGTCCCGTTTCCCATTTTCAATTGCTTTATCCTCTGCCCTTTCACATTAAATATTTCAAACTGCATATCATTACATTCTTCACCTATCCACAATATCTTAGCTCGTCCATTCCGCAACTGACCTGCAACAATAGGATTAGGATAAACATAAAGGTCATTATTAATTACAACTAAATCCTCATTAGCAATCACTCCAAACGGATTATACTCATAAGCTCCCATATCCACACTATTACCCAGAACTCGCGGATTACCTGCCAGATCAAATTCAGGTAATACTACTCCTTCAGGCAAATCCAATGTCCCCATATTTATAGCCGGAGAACCTGTCTGTAATGAATATGGATAATCACCTTCATTCATAAACAAAGGATCTACGTCCCAGTTCGTTTCATAATCCCAATTCAAAGTATATGGTCCGGTTGCCAGTATGCCATTCATTCCACCATCGATGATATTATGATTCATTGTCACTATTGTCTCAAATCCGGCTTCACCATCAATGATCACGGAATGATCCGAGTTATTATAAATGATATTATTGATCAATTCAGCATCAACGCCATAAAATATTTTAATGGGTGCCTTCCCCGGACTTGTTCCGTACATGTAATTCTCGGTAAAGGTACTATTGATCACATTCAGATCTATACTCCCGAGAGCAGCAATAGATAAGCCTTCGGTAAAAATCCAAGTATGGTTAGTATCAGATATATTTTCACTGAATTCTGTGTTTACAATATCAATTCTTAGATTCTCCGGTTCGACAAATTCAGAACCCCATAAATACATCACACCCAGTTCATTATTATTAACAAAACAGTTTTCTATTAGTACATTTCTGTCTGCTCCCTGGCGTTTGTTATAATCGAACGATGAAAAACAGGTAACATCATCTAGACTATAGGTATTATCTCTGAAAATAATGTCTCTTAATGTGATATTCATATTACTCACAATTAGAAATTGAGCTATATCATTATCTGTTATTAAAAGGTTTTCCAACAATACAGGTCCAATATAATTAAAACTATTTCGTAGATTTATTCCCTGTGCAAAAAAGAGATCATCATCATCGATATGTCCATTGCGTATGGTCAGATTCTTTATTTCATATCCCATTTCACTGAACAAATCAACAATAAATCCCTGGTTTCCAATTCCCAGATCAATAATAGTATTTTCCCGTGATTCACCTACTAACGAAACGTGTGCCCTCATACTTACAGGGAAAAGCTGGAAATTATCTAGGGTCGAATAAACTCCATCAGCTAGATAGATTGTCCGGGGATTTTCTGTATCTGCCGTTATAATGCTTAATGCTCTGTTTATTGTCTGCAATGGTTCTTCTGCAGATAATCCACTGTTTGCATCATTCCCTTCCGGAGATACGTACAAGTCTGCCTCCACTCTCTCATATTTGGCATGCAGCATATCAAAAACGGAGTCATCGTAATTTTGATTATAATTTGTATCGCCCTGATAAAATTCATAACCATAAGGCTCGGAAACCGTAAAAGTGTCTACAATTACATCTGTACATACACCATTTGCTATAGAATTGTATATATCTAATCCTCGTGGTGCAAAATTATTATAAATATTACATCTGTTTTCTGCAGAAAATTCTATTGAATTTGTCAGATTATAACTTGATATTCCTCCTCCATGATGTGATGCATTATTGTCACGTACAGTACAACCGGCCAAATTAATTTGTCCGCCCTCTATTTTAATACCACCTCCAGTCTTGGCAGAATTGAATTCAATAATACAGTTTGTTATTTCAATTGTAGATAAAGAGGTATATATTCCACCCCCATTTCTTCTTGTTCCTTCTAAAAATCCTATTCCATTAGTAAGAGTCAATCCCCTTAAGATTGTACCCTCTCCTTCTTGATTATGTACTGCCACACAGCTTCCTGTCTGGTTCCCATCAATGATCGTACTATGAATATAATCCCTGTTCCCAGTAGTCATCTCCAGACTTCCAACAGTAATTGTTGTTCCCACAAAATCAATATTCTCATAATATCTACCGGGATAAACCAGCACCGTATCTCCATCCGTGCTGGCATTAATACCAGCCTGAATTGTATTGTAATCCCCAGTTCCTTCAATATCAACAATGATAGTTGTCCCATTCAACAAGCCCATCACCAACATCACAATAAATAGAAATAACATATTCTTCATATCAGCCTTCTTTATTTTAAATCCCTGACGTCCCTCGCATGACGCCAGGTTATCGAGTCTCGAGTTACGAGTTTCGGATCACGTTATTTCATTAAAATCACTTTCTCATTCACAATATCATTTCCAACCTGCAACCTGATGTAATATACTCCGCTACTGACTTTTCTGCCACGGTTATCATATCCACTCCAGACAATATTGTAAGTATCCGGACGGAATGTTTCATTAACCAGGCTTCTAACTTTCTGACCTCGTATATTGTAGATATCCAGTTTGACTTCGTGAGTTTCTCCCACACTGAAAGAAATTGTCAACTCCGGATTAAAAGGATTAGGATAGCACTGCACAGCGAGAGGAGGTACCGGAACTTCGATATCCAGATCACGGAAGGAAACATAATATACATATCCCGGCATACCTGTTTCCAGATTACTATTCTGTTTCT
>JAIPGO010000131.1 GCA_021736135.1 Candidatus Cloacimonadota bacterium | reverse complement strand
AATAATATCCTTTGCTTGTAATAGAATTAGATCGTTTTGTCAATTTCGATAATTTGCATTCAAAATGATAAATGTGCACTTTTCGATATATTTTGAGAGCGTAACAATTACCTGATAAATATTTACATTGAACAGTCTCCCGGAATTTATGAGAAAAATGCCACCAAAAGCACGTGCACCGCTGGCGTATTCCGCAAGTGAGGTGCGAACACACAGTCATAATACCTGAAATATAATAAAAAAAACTCAATATATTAACCACGGATCAAACGGATTAGACGGATAAATACAACAAAGACAATTCATCTTTCACTTTCATCTTTAATTTTTTTAATCTCTCTTCATCCGTTCAATCCGTTATATCCGCGGGTGAAAAAATCTTTCATCTAAGTGCCTGTGCACCGCTGGCGTATTCTGCAAGTGGAGTGCGAACACACAGTCATAATACCTGAAATATAATAAATAAAACTCAATATATTAACCGCGGATCGAACGGATTTGACGGATAAATAAAACAAAGACAATTTATCTTTCATATTTAATTCCTCTTCATCCGTTCAATCCGTTATATCCGCGGTTGAAAAAATCTTTCATCTAAGTGCCTGTGCACCGCTGGCGTATTCCGCAAGTGAGGTGCGAACACACAGTCAAAATACCTGAAGTATAATAAAAAAAACTCAATCTATTAACCGCGGATCAAACGGATTAGACGGATAAATAAAACAAAGATAATTAATCTTTCATCTTTCATATTTCATCTTTAATTCCTCTTTATCCGTTCAATCCGTTATATCCGCGGTTTAAAAAATCTTCGTTAGCAGAAAAAGCCGTGTTCATTCCCCTTGCTGCGCATAGGTGAACGTCCACTAAGACGAGTCAACTCCTAATCCTTAATTCTTAATTCCTTACTTTCCCTGCATCATTGCTTCCACGTCTGCTTTCACGTCTCCGGTGGGGATGATGTTAAAGGTTTCCACGAGTATTTTGGCGACATTCGGTGAAAGGAATCCCGGTAAGGTCGGTCCTAATCTGATGCCTTTCACTCCGAGGAATAAGAGAGCCAATAGTACTGCTACCGCTTTCTGTTCATACCAGGCAATATCGAAAGAAATCGGCAGATCATTGATGTTATTCAATTCAAACACTTCTTTCAATTTCAGCGCTATCACAGCCAGCGAATAGGAGTCGTTGCACTGTCCGGCATCGAGTACGCGCGGAATCCCGCCAATATCACCCAATTGGAGTTTGTTATAACGGTATTTGGCGCAGCCGGCAGTAAGAATAACCGTATCTGCCGGTAATTCTTCCGCCACTTCGGTAAAATAGGAACGCGTTTTATGCCGTCCATCGCAGCCGGCCATGACCACAAAACGCTTGATAGCGCCGGATTTAACTGCTCCCACTAACTTATCTGCCAGCGCCATCACCTGGTGATGGGCAAATCCGCCCACAATTGTGCCTGTTTCAATTTCTACCGGTGGTTGACACGTTTTTGCCAGTTCTATGAGCTTGGAAAAGTCCTTGGTTTTGCCTTCTGCGCGGTCTGCAATATGCGGCACGCCGGGGTAACCAGCCATGCCCGTCGTAAAAATGCGGTCTTTATATTCATCTTTCACGGGAATTATGCAGTTCGTGGTCATCAATACCGTACCATTGAATGTGGTGAATTCCTCATTCTGTTTCCACCAGGCATTACCGTAGTTACCCACAAAATGCTTATATTTCTTAAAAGCAGGATAATAATTAGCCGGCAGCATCTCGGAATGCGTATATACGTCAATGCCGGTGCCTTCCGTCTGCTGCAGCAGTTCTTCCATATCGTGCAGATCATGTCCGGAGATCAATATCCCGGGATTTTTGCCGACTCCGATATTCACTTCCGTAATTTCCGGATTGCCGTAAGTGGAAGTATTCGCTTCATCCAGCAAAGCCATTGCTTTCACGGCAAATTCCCCGGCTTTCATAACCATGGCGATCATTTCATCTGTCCGCAGTTTTTTCAGGGTTGATGCCAGTCCTTCAATGAGGAAATAATAGATATTGATATCCTCTTTTCCCAGCATGGCAGCATGTTCCGTATAAGCCGAAACTCCCTTGAGCCCATAAGTTAAAAGCTCACGCAGACTGCGCACATCTTCATTTTCCGTAGCCAGCACGCCCACGGTTTCCGCTTTGGCTATAAAATCCTCATAAGTGGAGCCGCTCCAGAGCAGGGCGTCATGCTCGAGTTTTTGCCCCTTCTTAAGGGCATCGCGTCGCGCCAGCCCTTCTTTGATCAGCGACATAAGCCGCTCATTATCAAAATTGGCATTGGTGATCGTGGCAAATAGTGATTTAGCGATAAACAAACCCGTTTCGGCATCGGACTTCTTCTCCGCTGCCAGCGCTATACCTTTCAGTGTGTAAACCAGAACGTCCTGCAGTTTAGCAGTATCGGCATTCTTGCCGCACATCCCGCGATTGAAACTGCAGCCCTGGTTCTTCATGGTTTCCTGACATTGATAACAGAACATACTCATCTTTTCCTCCGTGTTTTATTTAGTTTTTTGATCAATAAATTTCGTGGCAGCAGTCGGCTTTGGCGTTTTGATTACCAGAACCCTTGCCTGCGTTTGCGAACGGTTATAAAGGCAATGAACGATATCTTTCGGACTCTCGATGATATCATCAACTTTTACTTCTCTTTCTTCTTCATCCACAAGTATGACCGGTGATCCTTCTAAAACGTAAAACACCACATCTACCGGAGTGATATGAGGTTTCAACTGCTCTCCCGGCAGTAGCAGCAGATGCATTATCACGGCATGCTCGGTGTCGTGCAGTTTAAATGCCTGAATACCATGAGCAGTTGGGGCAACCGGCAGATCTTTAAAATTCCTGATCTCCATTAGATTATATCTCCTTTGATAGATATCACATTCATTTTCACCATCATATATTTCTGAGCTTTTTCCAGCGCTTTCTGCACGATGATCTCCACTCCGCCGCAACAAGGCACTTCCATTCTCACTATCGTTACCGATTTAATGCTGCGTTCCTGGAATATCACTGCCAGTTTTTCAATATATTGATCAATGCCGCTATCGAGTTTCGGGCACAGCATGATGGGCACTTTGTTCTTTAAAAACTTAACGTGAAAATCCGCATAGGCAAAAGGAACACAGTCCGCAGCTATCAAAATATCGGCATTATTCAAATAGGGCGCATTCGGATTGAGCAGATGCAATTGCACCGGCCAGGTGTTCAATAAAGACCCCTGCTGCTTTTCTGCTTTTTCCACGGCAACCGGCTGGCGCTCTATCACCTGCGTCTGCACGGAAGGACAGCCTCCCGAAGGGCAACTGCTTTCCTCAAACTTCGGGATCGGAATTCCTTGGCGTAATAGTATTGCCACTGCCTGTGACAGGTATTCCTGCTGATCATGATCTTTCAGGTGTTTCAGGTGTGCCTTGATCGTATTTGCACCCGCTTTTATTATATTTTCCAGTACTTTAGCTTCATCATATGCTTCCGCTTCACGTTCGGTTACCGCAATTGCCCCCTGCGGACATTCGCCAATGCAGGCACCCAGTCCGTCACAAAATAGATCACTCACCAGCCTCGCTTTGCCGTCTATAAGCTGCAATGCGCCTTCCGGACACCCAGGAATACAGGCTCCGCAGCCGTTACATTTTGTCTCATCAATTTCGATGATTTCCCGCTTCATTTTCATCTCCTTCATAGTTAATACTAACTAACTCAATTTATTAAAAAAAACTCAGCTCAGCAGTTTACGAACGCCTTGCCAGAGCAGTTGTCCTTCCAGTTTCAGATCAAAATTAAAGTCGGAAAGACACCACTGGTTCACCAGCAGTCTCATGGAACCGAAGATGATCCGGAAAAGCTCCCGTGCCGGCACATCAGTTCTGATCTCACCGTCCTTTTGACCATTAGTAATGATGGTCTGCATGGTAAAGGCATGCTGATGCATTATCTCCAGCATTTTGCGGGAAAATTTCTCTTCATCCTGAAATATTCCCTCAGAAAACATCACCCGCGTCGCTGCCGGATCAGCAGAAAACCTGGCATAACGGTCAAACAGGAATTTCTCGATCTTCTGTATGCTGCTCAATTCTTCCTGCTCCGTTTCGGTAAGCACAAATGCCGATATCTTCTGAAAGCTGTCCAGTATGGCTAAAATAATATCTGCCTTAGACTCGAAATGCCGATACAGCGCCGGCTCCGAAAATCCCATCTCCCTGGCGATGTTCTTCACCGTCAGATATTGTATCCCATGCTCGGCAATGAGCCTGATCGATATTTCCACTATTTCCTGCTGCCTGCTGCTTAATTCCATCACAAATCTCCTTTCTGATCTGGAGACAATAGTTAGTGAGCACTAACTATTGTCAAGAAAAATATCTCTCTTTCCTAATAAAAAAAAACTTATGATTTTGCGGTTCAACACAAAAAGGTTACCGCAATTGGGATAAAAAAGACCATAAACGCCATCCCTGTCGATTTCTAACACAATATTGTTCATCCCCTAAAAAACCGGTAAAGTGTGACCCACTTTCATCATCAGAATCGGGAAAAAAAGAAAAGATGATCAACAGCGAAAAGAGTTTGAAAACTGGGAAACTGAGATAAATAATGTAAAATGTAAAAAGTAAAATGTAAAAAAAGAAGAAAAAAAACAAAACGCTCCTTACTGTGCCCTCTGCCTGCCGTGCCGTAGCTTTATGCGAAGGATGGTGGTGAAAAGTCTTTTCTTCTAAAATCACTTTTTAGCAACGAACAAAACGAACTATACGAACAGAAGAAATATATTATGCTATTAAGCATCACGTCATAAATATCTGTAACTTTTAACTTGTTCTTTTAAATTCTATCTGCGTTGTTCATCGCTTTAATATCAAAGGATATTGAAGCTCTTCTCGCCTTGATATAATTCAAAATTACTGCGTTAAATTGCCACACATATTTATGACGCAATGCTTATAATCATCAATTGTCCATTGTCAATCGTCCATTTTAAATTGGTATCGTCTTCTCTTCACCCGTTTAATCCGTTAAATTCGCGGTTAAATAGATTCTTCTTCTTTTGTTCGTTTTGTTCGTTGCTGAGAATGTATCTTACAAGAAGGCAACTGGGGAAGTGCCAATATTCAAGAAATTGCTTGACCTGCAATCTGTTCAATTGAGTATTTAACAAAAATAATTTTGCGGAGATTATTATGAAATACAGATTGATTATATTGTTACTCATTTTTACCGGGATATGCCTGGCTCAGGTAAACGGGATACGTGAAGATCTTCCTCTGGACAGGATCAAGTTGCGGGTGTGGGGTACGCATGAGGAGCGCGGCTATGCCCAGGGTTATCTGCTAGCAGAAGAGGCAGTTGAGCTTTTTGAGAATTATGTGATCAATAACATGTATTATGGCAGCAGCTATGCTTATGGGGTAGCACGGGGAATATTTATAAACAGTTTTGAAGTTGATGAAGAATATATGGCAGAATTTGCTGCTATGCTGGAAGGCATTGTGGCGGCGGGAGAAAGCATCTATTTTGAAATCCTGGGCAGAGAAATTGATGCGGTGGATATTGCCATGGTCAATGCCGTGGTGGATTTAATGGCGCTGGCAAGAGAGACGGGTTTTGAGATGGCAGATCCCTGGGGATGTTCGACCTTAACGAGCTGGGGTGAGGCGACGATAGATGATCCGCTTTTGCAGGGGAATTTACTGGTTACGCGGCATCTGGACTGGAATAGTTCCGGAATACTGGATGATTTTGCAACCTTGCTGGTCTGTCAACCTTCCGAAACCGATGAGCAGGCATTTATCACCTTCACTTATCCTTTGTTTGTGACTGCCCTTTCGGCAACCAACGAAAGCGGATTGACCTGTTTTATGGATGTGGGCAGTGATGCCACGATTGTTAATAACGGGCCTTATCAGCCGGTGCTACTGCGGATGCGACAGGCTATAGAAAAGCTTGACTATGACGGCAGCGGGGCATGTGATCCGCAGGATATGGTGGCAGCGATAACGGAAAGCAACGTAGCGGCAACCGCGATCATCACCGTGGTGCAGAGCAGTGAACAGGAACCTTTGATCATAGAAAAGAATAATGGTGGTCAAGCCGTGCGTACGCAGGCAGATAATGATCTGCTGCCCGTTATTATCGGTGATAATCTGGTGGCAACCAATCATTACCGGTTATTGCATCCTCCGTTATTCTGTCCGCGCTATACCAATCTTGCCTACGAGATCGAGGGCAATAGTGATTTCAGTGCGGAACGTCAATGGAACGTGCTGGCAACTGCAGCGGGACAAGGCACATGGACGCGCATGACGATCCAGGTGAATCCGGTAGAAGGTGAATGCCTGTGGGCAAGCACTTATAATAATCAGACTCCGTCATATAATACTGAGCCAACGGTGATCAATCTATATGAAGAATTCCAGGGCTGGCGTAATATTCCGGATTTCCAGGTAAAAACTACACCTGCTTTTCTTTTCCTTAACGAGGGAACTTCCCTGAATGATGTTACTATTCTGCAGGGAATTGCTCCCATAAATGCTCTATGGGGTGATAATGCGATCATGCCGGTGGTGTTTTTAAATGAATACAGTCCTTACGTAATCCCTGAATATGATGCACTCTCCGCTTATTTTGGAATAACAGAATTACCTCAGATCATCTATAACGGCAACCAGACCGGCAGCATCAGTCATGAACAAATAGGCTCAGATGCTCTGGATGCCTTATTGCCTTCTGCAGGAATTGACTTGCAGATCCGCAGGCTGGATACCGCAACAGGCATTCTTGCCTATACCGTGGAAAATCTGGGAATTGAGGAAGATCTAACTTACCAGGTAGCCTGCTGTTATGTGAGACCTGATAATGCCACTGGGATTTCCTGGCTGGCCGAAAACTGGTTCTTAGCGGAAGATTTCTGGGGATTAGCTCCCTGTGGTTCCCGGGTGCTTTATGAACTGCAGGTTCCAGCTCCTGCAAACGGCTGGGCGGGAGTTCAGGTTCTGTTGACTATGATAGATCCCGAAAATGCAGAGATCAGGCAGTCAGCGATCAGTGGAAGTGAACTGGTAAATCCGCTGCGACTGACTTATAATGGTGAAAGATGGTTCCACCTGGACGAAGGGCAGACTTCTATAGCCATGGACACGCTGACATTTTTTAATGAGGGAACCGAACCGCTTACGCTGGGATTGCAGTTCAGCATAGAATTGATGCCTGCAGAAGTTACTGCTATAACCACAATAACTACTGCCGGAGGTGAAGAATCCACGCTGCCTTTCTCGGAAGCAGCGGGTTTTGACTTATTACCCGGGGAATATCTATATCTCCAGCCGAATATTACCGGTCTGGATATGTTTACGCACGCGGAATTTACTTTGACTGCCACCTGGGATCTTGTGCCAGAAAATGTTCTGGAAATACCTTTTTCCATTTACACAGTTCCAGGAACTGAGGATGTGAATATTCCCGTGGCTGCCTGCCAGGTCAGGAATTATCCGAATCCTTTCAATCCGGAGACCCGGTTCATTTATGAGCTGCCGGAAAACACCGTTTCCGACCTGGTGATATATAATCTCAAGGGACAGGAAATCGACAGGCTCAAGGGATTACAAGGCAAGAATGAAATTACCTGGAAGGCAGACATTTTTACTTCAGGGATATATTTTTACCGTTTGGAGGGAGCAAATAATCCGGCAGGTAAGATGTTGCTTTTAAAATAGTGACATATGTCCCCTGGGGTTGATTATCTTATTAATAAAGCACCAGGAGGCATGATGAAAGAGCACGCTAATCATTTAAGCAGATTAGAGTTAAAAAGTTTTGAGGGAGAGTTCTTGTATGAATTAATAA